>NZ_PHNG01000786.1:0-9787 GCF_002803435.1 Bacillus sp. mrc49
TGCCAATCTGTTCGAATTCTGCCGGCCTGCCGCCTTCACGCTGCTGGGCCCGATATACATTCGCTGAATAGGCCAGGCGCAGCGGAATTTGCTGCTTTAACAGCTTCGATGCCGCCACCCGGGCAATGGGTGCTGTCATATCAGGCCGCAAAACGAGCGTATGGCCTTCGGAATCAAGAAGCTTAAACAACTGTTGATCTAAAATGGCTGAGGCCTCGCCAATCGTCTCATGATATTCCAATGCTGGGGTTTCAATGAATTGATAGCCCCACTTCTTGATTTCATCGCTCATTTCATTTCTGGCCTTCACTTTCGTCTCATATAGCACTGGCAGTGTATCTCTCATGCCTAACGGTTTCTCGAACATAAACGGCTTTGTCACGACTGCACATCCTTTTTAAAAATTAGTAACCATCTATTCAATCGGTTCGCCCTCTTTGGCCAAAACCAATCCTTGCCTCCATTGTCTTTGTACATCCTTTTATCCTTCCAAGATCAAGCACAGTTAAATCCTTATTTTTGGATCCATATAAAAATAGTAGCAAAAAGATTAACATAATCCTATAAATAATCATAATAATCTTACAAATTACTTTAGTTCGCTAATATGGTAATATGGTGAAGTTGTTAATAGTTTAACGCTGCCCTAACCTTCCGTCAAGAAAAAGCTATCGTTTCCCTTTCTATCACCCTAAAGATCCTCGCAGTCGCATGCGAAAAAAGCAGACCTTCCACCCACTCCCAACCTCCTATTTGCAGTCAATCATTGTTATTAATGTATACCTTTTGGTTTAGCTGTTTTATAATGGTTAGGAGTTTGGCTTTACTAGAAATTATTGGGGGGAAAAGAAATTGAAGAGATTTTTTTCGTTATTTGTAGCACTTATCGTTCTTTTTTCGGTAGGCTCAATCGGAGCTAAAGGCTTCGCTGCAACGAAAATGAACCAGGATGAGCTTAATGCATACCTGGCGGAAGTTAGAATGACACAAAAGGAATTGGAAGATTACTTAGCCTATTATGACTTGACCTTGAAGGAGATGGAATCGGTAGATGAGCTACGCGATACATTGGGACCGACAGTCACTCCTGAGACATTGAAGCAGTTATTGAAGGATTATGACATGACAGAAGCGGAACTGACGGAATTATTGATGGAGTATGGTGAATTGGAAGAAGGAGATTCCATCATCGATACCTTCCATTTCATTTATGATATAGAAGACATAATCGATTTAGAGATGGGTTATGATGACGAAGACATGGAATACGATGATGAAGAACTGGACGATTTACTGTCTGGACTTTTTACAGAGATCGGGCTTACGGACGAGGAGCTTGAAAGATTCATGAATCACCTTATGCCACTTGTCGAGGATCCAACATTCGAGGATCGCTTGATGGCGATATCCGACCGAATGGACAAGCTGGCTGATTTTGAAACAATCGATCAATTATCGGCAGGGCAAGTGGCAGAATTGCTTTCCATTTATAATGATTTGCAAAGCCTGCTTCAGGTCCAATTCAAGTTCGCCTTGATCCAGGACGGCGTCACTACGAACCTATCACTTGAAGCGTTATTCAAACTTAAAGATTTGAATAATGCCAGTTTACTAGTTTCCATTTATGATTTAAAAGGCAACCTATTGCTCGATTTCATCTTGACCGGTGAGATGATCGGTTCTGATTTAGTGAAGGAAACCGGGAATGACATTAAGCAGTCCACTCAAGTCATTTCTAAAGTGGCTGATGTAAAAGAAAAAAATGAAGTGAAAAAAGAAAAGAAAAAGAAGAGACCGACACATAAAACGGTAAAAGGCGGAGTGCTTCCTAAGACAGCCGGCAATTACCTATTGGGATCGTTGATCGGCTTAGTGATGATGGGCATTGCTTTCGGATTGATCAGAAAAGCGAGACTTGCAAAGTAAGATGACCGAAAATAGGCAATCCACGCAAAAGAAAAAATGGTTACTTGTCACCGCTGCTTGCTTTTTAATCCTCGGTTTTTATTTTACAACGACAAACACCTACACACTGCTTAAGGGTTATGCGATATATAAGTGGAATAAGCCCGAAGCAACGGAGACAATGGCACAGGCGCAGGCCAAGCCCTCAAAGCCCGAGAAAAAAGCTGCTGTACCCGTTGATCATGAGCTATATGAGCAACGGCCGGAAACGGGGGATCTGATGGGAGAACTTTACATCCCAAAAATCAAGGCAACGCTCCCGATTTACCATGGAACCGATGAGGATGAACTCGAAAAGGGCGTCGGCCATTATGCAGGGTCGGTTTTGCCCGGCGAAGACGATAATTCGGTTTTATCCGGTCATCGGGATACCATTTTCCGGGAGCTGGGTGAAGTCGGCAAAGGAGATTTGCTGATTACCAAAACGGAAGCCGGCACGTTTACCTATAAAGTTCGGAAGGTCCGTATCGTCGATGCTGATGACCGGACCGTAATCGTTCCGAAGCCTAAAGCCACACTAACAGTAACAACCTGCTACCCATTTTCATATATTGGTAGTGCACCGGAAAGATACGTATTGGTCGCCGATTTATTGAAAACTGAATTGAATGAATGAAAGAAGGGGCTGAAGTTTTTTCAGCCCCTTCTCCATCAATCCATTATTTTGAAGGGGGTTAGCTCAAAATGGACAAAGAGCAACAAGAAAGGTTTTTTCAAATTTTGAAAGATACTTATGAATCGACAGTGAACAAGGAAAATGCATCGATCGATGAGATCATGGATCACCTGAAGAACGAATTGACTCCGCTGTACCCTAAATGCAATTAAAAAAGGACGTGCCGCATTAATGGACAAGTCCTCCTTTTTCATATGGACGTTAGCTGATCACGCTCAAGCATTTCCTCTTTCGTATAGATGACCTTCATTGGATTGCCTCCGACGAAAGCCCCCTCCGGGACATCCTTATGGACAAGAGTTCCTGCAGAGACAATCGCCCCATCACCAATGGTCAGGCCCGGAAGAATGGTCGAATTGGCCCCAATGAGCACTTCATCCCCAATAATCACTTCTCCCAGACGATATTCCCTAATTAAATATTCATGGGCAAGGATCGTCGTATTGTAACCAATGACTGTATTCTTCCCCACTGATATTTTCTCCGGAAACATCACATCAGGCATGACCATCAAGGCAAACGAAGTATGCTTTCCGACCTTCATTTGCAAAAATGTCCTGTAAAGCCAATTCTTCATGCCTAGAAATGGTGTATAACGGGCTAGCTGGATCACGATAAAGTTCTTTACCACCTTCCAGAAGGGAACCGTCTTGTACACATGCCACAATGAGTTAGCCCCTTCAACTGGATGGCGGGTCGTGCGTCTCATCTTTTAGCCTCCGTGAGGTTTTCAATCTCGACGATATTCAGGAGATCTGCCATATTTTCAAGCATATAATCCGGTTGATGACTCTCCAGATACTCCCGGCCCTTAATCGACCAGGCCACGCCTGCCGTTTTTGTACCTGCATTCTTCCCGCCCAGGATATCATGATAGCTGTCGCCAACCATGATCGCTTCTTCAGGAACAGAGCCAAGCTGATTGAGCGCCTTTACTAGTGGCTCTGGATCAGGCTTTGCGTTTTCCACATCATCCAGCGTGACCACGACTTCAAAAAACTGATCAAGATTGCTTAGTCGCAGTCCCTTTTCGACGACATCGCGTTTCTTCGTCGTAACGACTGCCAATTTATAGCCAGCCTGCTTCAACGTTTGGACGGTTTCATAGACTCCGTCAAACTGCGTCACGAGGGCATCATGGTTCTTCCAGTTATGTTCGCGATAGAAAGCGATCATATCCTTCACCCGCTCCGGGTCAATCGACGTAAACGTATCGGTCAAGGTCGGACCGATAAATGGAATGATATCCTCCCGCTTGAACTGACCGGGACAAAAATGGTTTAACGTTTCAGTAAAAGATGCAATGATCAACTCATTTGTATTGATCAAAGTGCCGTCAAGATCGAATAATAATGTATTTATGTTACTGCTCATATACAGCTTCCTTTCTCTGTACACTGTCAGACCGATTCCAAATATACGCAACGACCATCGTTAGAACGATGGCGGTGAGCAACCGAATAAGTAACAACGGCAAGACCGGAATGCCCAGTGGGATGAAAATTAATGTGTCTTCAACGACAGCATGACAGGCCACTAAAAAAATGAAGGCAATGGTCATATCCTTCTTCGAGACGTTGTCTTCTTTTGCTGCTTGGATCATTACGCCTGCCCCATATGCCAAGCCGAGGGTAAGCCCCGTCACGAATGGCATGGAAGCATTCTGCTTCATCCCCAGCACTTTCATGAACGGAGCGAGTGCTTTCGAGAAGGCTTCCAGCCATTTTAAATCTTTCATGATTTGAACCACGACCATAAGCGGAATCACGATGACCGCAAGCTGGGCGATGCCGGAAAGTGCCTGAACGACACCGTGAATAAGGATTGCGCCCATTCCGTTAACCTCGGCCGTTTCCCCGATGGCCATCCCTTGAGCCATTTCTGATCCGCCATGCCAAACAAGGTTAATGACGATAGCTGACAAGAGAGCAAGCCCGATCCGGACTGTCAGGATGATCCACAGCTTGACTCCGGTTTTCATCGCCACGCCTGATTCAATCAATAAATTATGTGAAAATGATAGCATCATCGCGATGATGAATACTTCTTTTACGGTCAGATCGAGCGTCAGGATACCGGCAATCGCAGCATATAAGTTCAGGAAATTCCCTAATACGAGCGGTATCGCAGCGTCCCCTGGAAGACCGATGAGATTCATCAGGGGCGCTATCATCCGGATGACCCACGGCAATACAGGCGTAAATTGAAGCACGGTGACGATCAGCGTGACCGGAAATATCACCTTGCCCAACGACCAGGTTGTATTCAAGCCCGAAAGAAGCCCCTTTTTAACCGAATTCCCTATCACTATGTCCTCTCCCCTTACTGTTGTTCCCTACGCATCCATATATCTTTTGTCGGCTTTCCCGCTTACCCTTCGATAAATGATAAGGGCTAAGGCTGCAGCTATCAATGCGATGGAGATCACTTGTGCGATTCGCAGTGATTCCGTCAGCATCAAGCTATCCGTCCGCAAGCTTTCGATGAAAAAACGGCCGACTGAATACCATAATACATAGGTCAAAAAGAGCTCGCCCCTGCGCAAGTTCACTTTTCGCAAACTTAAAAGGATGATGACCCCGATGATATTCCAAAGCGATTCATATAAAAAGGTTGGGTGATAATACGTACCATTTATGTACATTTGATTAATGATGAATTCCGGCAAGTGCATATTTTCCAGGAAGGACCTCGTTACCTCCCCGCCATGGGCCTCTTGATTCATGAAATTACCCCAGCGTCCAATCGCCTGCCCCAGCAATAGGCTCGGAGCGGCAATATCGACCAGCTTCCAAAACGAGACCTTCTTCACCTTGGCAAACACGATAGTGGTCAGCACCGATCCAATCAGCGCACCGTGAATGGCAATGCCGCCATTCCATATTTTTATGATATCCCCAGGGTTTTGTGAATAGTACTCCCACTGGAAAATGACATAATAAATGCGGGCACAGATGATGGCGACCGGGACGGCAAACAAAATCAAATCCGTAAAGATTTCCTTATCAAGACCTCTTCGCTCCGATTCCCTCAAAGCGATGATAAGTCCCAATAACACCCCGAACCCGATGATCAGTCCATACCAATGAACCTGGATAGGTCCAAGATCGATCGCAATCGGATTCAGCGGCTGTATTCCTTGTTCCATTATGACCCCTCTTTTCCATACCGTTTAAAATTCTTCAAGTTCCGGATCGGCAATCGCATGATTCAAGCGATCCGAAAATTGTTCTGCCGCATTGACCCCCATCTTCTTCAGGCGATAATTCATGGCTGCCACTTCAATGATGACGGCTAAATTTCGACCTGGACGAACAGGTACGGTTATTTTCGTCACTTCCGTATCGATGATCTTCATTTTTTCTTCATCAAGGCCTACACGATCATATTGCTTGTTTTTTTCCCATAGCTCCAAGCTGATGACGATTGAAATCTTCTTATTGCTGCGGACTGCGCCAGCTCCAAACAGCGTCATGACATTGATGATTCCCAAGCCTCTTATTTCAAGAAGGTGTTCAATTAAATCCGGGGCGTTCCCGACCAATGTATCCTGGTCTTCCTGGCGGATTTCAACACAATCGTCAGCGACGAGGCGATGCCCCCGTTTCACTAATTCCAGGGCCGTCTCACTTTTCCCCACACCGCTTTTCCCGGTAATCAACACACCTAAGCCATATATATCGACCAATACACCATGAACGGCCGTGGTCGGTGCCAACTTGCTTTCAAGGAAATTGGTCAGACGGCTGTATAACCGCGTTGTCTTCATATTCGATTTCATTACGGGAACCGATTCCCGCTCAGAAGCTTCGATCAACTCTAACGGCACTTCCTGACCGCGGGTGATGATGATGCCTGGAGTAAAGTCCCGGCATAGCTCTTCCATCCTCTGTACACGATCCGCTTCATTCAGGCGATTAAAAAAGGACATCTCCGTCATCCCTAAAAGCTGAACCCGATCGGCAGGATAATAATCAAAAAAACCGGCTATTTCAAGACCAGGACGAGATAAATCACTTGTGACGATCGGTCGGTTAATTCCTTCTTCCCCACTGATGAGCTCTAGACCCAACGCTTCAACGATATCCTTTGTACGGACTTTTGCCATATATCTTTCCTCCTTCTGGAGCGATGCTGTTTTTCGAGATACTTTTACTATTTTAGCATTTTTCTGTTAATAACCAAACAAAGCATGATCTTATTTAACGTTTTTTTTGATTCACTTAACTTTCCTGGTCTGGCGGGAAGCGAACATGGCCCGCAAGTGTACGGGATGGTTCAAGTGCCGGTCTGGAATACGGTTTGAATAAAACGATGCAACAATAGAAAAGAGCCACACATTTTGAAAAAAGCCTGAACGAAATGTGTGGGTATCCTAATAACATGAATAGATATGGTTGGGTACGATTAAAAGAACCGAACCGAGGAGGTTTTTCATTTCCGCCAAAAAGTTGAACAGTCTGCCTTATCCATAATGTTAAACACGATCATTTTCTCTAGTAATGCAAAATCAACCGGACCATCCCACCGGATACGTACCAACTGCTTTGTATGATCATAGCCAGCCTCTACAATATCATTGGAAAAATGATTGATCCCTGCCGTTTCAGGGGCTACCGCCAGATGATGTTTGGCTACGCTAAAGCCGATAATATATGTGCCATGATCGGTGAACATAGGCTGATTCCACGCAATCTTCGGGGTTAAATTTGGGAATGTCCCACTTACCCAAGTCAGCACCTCTTCCGTTCGCTCCCTATGTTCCGGGTTAGCGATACTATCCAAATACTCAGAAAAAACGTCCATATCCTTCTCTCCTTTCTAAAAAAAACCTATATGCCCTGCCGCATCGATTAAAGTCCGCAGGCTCTTTTTAGATATTAAGTTGCTCCTGAAGATGCAAGATGGGGTCACCTTACTATCACTGGCAACTATCCTTTAGACAATCATATCCAACGGTCCGGCACGGTGCAACCTTATTTCAATTGATCCCCAAAGTCCCGATCAATCTAAAAAGCCCGCCAATTCGAATTGGCGGGCTTTTTCATCAGGAAACCGTGATCGCTGCGGTTTTTGTTTCCGCAAATACGTGAAGCAAAGGAACCTCTTCCTTGACCGTCTTGAACTTAAGAACCTTTTGGACAACATCACTTTTCTCCTCGATGATGGTCATCCCTTCCAGGGTAACGTTAAAACTGCCCAAATTAGATTTCAGCTCTCCTTCAATCGCCTTACCCGGCGGCAGGTTCAACTGGACCTTTCCAGTAACTGACTTCGCATGTACGGAATCGCAATCCATTCCTGAATTATGACAAACGATATCGCCATTGAATGTTTGGACATCCAATTTCTTGAAGTATCCATCAGCTTTAATCGCTCCGTTTAAAGTCTCCGCTTCCAGGTCAGTAAAGTTCGTATCTGAAATGGTGATCGTCCCGTTACCGGTTTCCAGTACACACGAATCACCATTACCTTGCAGGATATGAATCGCTCCATTCGCGGTTTTGGCTTTAAGGTTCTCTGATTTCAAGGACTCAGTCGTGATGGCACCATTGAACATTCTTACCTGTATGTCCTCATACTCCCTCCTGGGGATATACATGATCGTATCGACCTTCACCGCTTTTTCGCTGACCTTGAATGTGATCTTTCCATCCTGAATCGAAAAATCCACTTCATCCAGGAAACTTTTTCTCGCAGCCTCGATATCTTCCACCCGGTATACCTTTGCCTGACATTCAACCCGGACATCCTGCTGATCCCAAGTCGCGATTTTTATTCTTCCATTTGCTATATCCACATCCACTTCGTTCAGGAAATCATAATCATGCTGAAAAATATGGCTGACTTCCACTGATTTGCCGAAGTTGAAATCAAGGTCGGTATCTTTGATTTTCTTAAAAGCACTCTCAACGAAATCAAGAATCTTATCTTTCGATGACTGGATATTCTTCTTGAATGTATCCTGAGTGCTTCCTTCACTTTTCTTTTCCACGACTACAGTCGATAATTCATTTTGCAGTACCTGCCCTTTTGCTTCACTTTCCTGACTGGCTTTCTCCAATTCTTCCAATAGGCCCATGGCTTCGTCCGCGGATAGCTTTCCATCCTGAATCATTTCTAGAATCTTCTTTCTTTCCTCCTGCATGAACATTCCTCACTTTCTTCTATCATTTTATTCATACATACGCCTAGATATCTAAAAAGTTTCATAAATACTGTTTTTACCATCATTCGACAAAGTGAACTGACATTTTCCGAAACGGAAAACATGATATTCCCCCGGAAATATTCCGCTTTCCCAGCATTTAATCAAATGATTGATTAAATGCTGACTTTCATTTTTCTACAAAATAACAGGTAGCCTGCAGGAAAACGCGAAGATCATGGCGAGGTTGATCTTGGGCCGGTTCTTCCCAAAACAAAAGGGGAGCAAGCCTGATGGCTCGCTCCCTTTCATGCATGTTCATGCTCTTGTTCTTTTGCCTCGATCAAGTTTTCCATGCGGATTTGGTCACGCGTCAATACTGGCTTTAAATATTTGCCCGTGTATGATTCGGAAACCTCACATATTTTCTCAGGTGTACCATAGGTGACAATCGTTCCGCCCTTGTCCCCGCCTTCCGGTCCCAGGTCAATGATATGGTCCGCCGTTTTGATGACATCAAGGTTATGCTCAATCACTAAAACGGTATCACCGTTGTCAACCAGGCGCTGCAGCACCTCAAGCAGCCTTGCAATGTCATGGACATGGAGCCCGGTAGTCGGTTCATCCAGGATATAGAAGGAGCGTCCGGTCGAACGGCGATGCAATTCAGAAGCAAGCTTCACCCTTTGCGCTTCACCGCCTGATAATGTCGTGGCTGGCTGTCCAAGCTTAATATATCCCAAGCCCACATCAAATATCGTTTGGAGCTTCCGTTTGATTTTCGGGATATTTTCAAAGAAGCTGACGCCTTCCTCCACTGTCATATCGAGGATGTCAGAAATGTTTTTCCCTTTATATTTCACTTCAAGCGTTTCCCGGTTATACCGTTTTCCATGACAGACTTCACATGGAACATAGACATCCGGAAGGAAATGCATTTCGATTTTGATGATGCCATCGCCGCGGCAGGCTTCACAGCGGCCGCCCTTCACATTGAA
>NZ_PHNG01000787.1:0-12021 GCF_002803435.1 Bacillus sp. mrc49
AAACGAATGCCATGACCCATTAAGCGTTTTCAGATGGATGAATGCCACCCGCCCCTCAGAACGGGGCTGATCGCCGCTCATCGCCTTCCTTACTTCCTCCCCAATCAAATGAGACATCTGCAACAGACCTGAGCGCGACGCTGCGGCATCCCGCCCGATCCCGCCATTTCCCAGGAGCTGCTTTTTGATGCCCCACATTTCCTTTCGGTCACGCCCGGCCATGAGCTGCCTCAGGTCGGCACATTGGGAGCAGCCGGGTATGCCCGCTCGCACCAGCGGGCCGACCACACCTTCTCCAAACGATACGAACCCTCTCAGCCAAGGGATGTTTTGTGACCTTGCCAGCTCTTCCGCCTTCAAATGGACGGCGGGATCCCAGGCATCCTGCAGCACCAGGAGCAAAGCGGTGTCCTTAGGAATTCCTGCCGTGAAATCGGATAGGCGATGGACCTGGTATGTGCCGGATAAGTCCCGATGAACCTGGTCGGCCAATACGCCTTCCCCGACAACCGATACGTCAGTTTTCACCCTGATTCCCCCTCTCGCAAAAACACCCCGAACACCCCTGCCAGTTCTTCTTGCAAAACAGTTTCCGTTTCCACTTCGAAAACGAAGAGCCGCTTGCCGCCCTGTTCCACTGCCTGCATCGCGGAGCGTACCAATTCGGAACTCGCTGTCCCTTCACATGCAGGAATCACAAGGTCCTCTGCTGCGCGTTCTGCCGGATGCTCGGATGATGCAGCGAAATCTGAAGCGGTAAGGCAAATGGTTTGATTTTGGACCTTCATGATGGCCTTTTTCAACGCCTCACGCAATCCGAGCGTGACATTCAAACCGACAGCTCCCGACCAGCCATCGCTCGTTCCTACCCATACTGCTGGAAAACCGGACACATCACTGCCAAGGCCGATGATCGGTTCACCTTGCAGACGGGTCAGTGCTTGTAAATAATACGTGCAGCGCTCGTCATCCACCTCAGTCAGCTTCACCGAAACAAGAGCCTCCTCGTTGAACTTCCGGTTCCCGAACTCCTCATCCAAACAGTTTTGCAATCCCCTGCATACACATTCAGCAAATGTTTCCCCTGCTCCGACTCCGATCGGTCCCTTCATGCCATCCAAACCAGACAGGGGAGGAAGGGCCGCAACATGCTGGCTGAGCGTTCGTGATACATAGGCCTCTATTCCTGAAAGCCCGGTCTCCCGCCTCGCTTCCTCATGTGTCAGTTCACAACGGATGATATCAGGCAAAAGCAGTGCCGGACCGACGGACAGCGGGTCGGCAACCTGAACGCGGCACTGGGCCAGCGGAAGCTGTTTGAGGTCTCCCTCTTCCCAGCTATGGAAAATCCCCGATTGCTTGGATGTCAATCTGCCAAAAAGCATGAACATTTGACCTGGCTTCCCCCGGCTAGACGCTTGCCCGAGGCGTTTTTCGAAATCCTTTACCCATTTAGCGCCCCCGTGTCCCGTCACTCCAGGATGGGGCAGGAACGGATGCCAGCTCCCCTCCAAAGTTTCCATATCCAACAGATAGAATTGATGATCTTGCTCTGCTGCCGTGACACCTGTGGCTTCTTTAAACCACTCGAAAACCATGACATTTGCAAGCATCGCACCTGCCGTCGAGGAATACGAAGCGGATGCTTGATCCCCGTCCAGCACCGTTTGATGTAAACGGCGCCAAGCTGCCTCCCAGCAGCCCTTGGATTGTGGGCTGACAAGCGGACCTGCCAAGCCCATTTGATTGAGGACCACAGCCGGAAATAGTACCTTTCCCGCCTGCCTGCAAACCGAATGGAGTTCCCTCAATTCCTCAATATCGCCCTCTTGTGATACATATAATACCGAATCGAATGGCTGGATGACCTCCTGCCAGCCCTTGCTTGCATCCTTACCTCGTACAACCTCCTCTATCGCCACTTCTTCATCGATGCTGCGCGCATGGGCTACGATTTCCTTTAATCGCTCCCGATTGGTTTGTACCGTGTCCGTGATGAGCACGTGGAATTTGGGCAGACCGGATTCCATCAGCGAGGACACCAAGGAAAGGAACAGCGGTCCAGAGCCGATCGCCAGTGCCTTTCCCTTTCGATAAGCTTCAAAACGGCTAGCGCCACAGTCACCGAAACTTTCGAGGAACTCGATTTGGGAGGCATGGTTTTTTAGAACCTGATCGCTCAATTGATGAGGACTGTCCTGACTTACATCCCGAACAAATCCATTCCTGTACAAAACCTCGGCAATTTCCATAACGCGGCTCCTGTATGGTCCAGGCAATCCATCCGTCAACTCACCTAACGTATGATCGCCGTTAAACATCGGCAGCAGCATTTCGATCCACTTGACGACCGCGCTTCCCTCCATAGTGAACGAACTTATATTATTCCTGAAATATACACCTCTATTTGGTTCAGGGAAAAAAAACGTGTCCCTTTTCACTTTCAATCGCATGGAAGGGCTCACATTCACCATTTTGCACCTCCTGACCCGAAGCTTTTCTAAGCTCTGCTTCTATCACTTCACTTTCATCCTATGTATAACAATTTGTCTCTTATGTCTAAACCAAAAGAAAAGTCCCTGCAACATCTCTGCAGGGACACCTCCTCATTTTATCAACGACCGCCGCAGCGGCCTCCGCCTCCGCATCCGCCGCAACGACCGCCACACCCGCCGCAACGTCCACCGCATCCGCCACAACGTCCGCCGCACCCGCCGCAGCCAAAGCAGCCAAAGCACAAGAAACAACCAAAGCAGCCAACACCTATAAGACGGGAATCCTCCATGGAATACTGTGGTTGATTTTGTTCCCATGGAACCGGCTGGGTTACTTGAAAATCGTCAACATTCAGCATTTGAAGTTGATTTTGAAACTCGTTCATTTATATAACCTCCATATAGTCATTAATAAGGTAGTGCTTCGTTACAGAAAAAATCACGATGTAATAGGCTGGGAATCCGAACCACGTCAAGTACTCCCTCCAACAAAATATGTAAGGGGAGTTGGTATTGTCACTGATAAAAAAGCCTATTTTCGCCGTACGGCCGGTTCCCGGAGCCAAGCTAAAAAAACCAGAAGGCTGGAATCCCCCTGGTTTTCATGCTGAATTTCAATAATGAAGTCTACAGCTTAGTTCTGAAGTTGTTCAAACCGCTTCCAGTTTACCGCTTTTTCCAGCACGATCGATATTATGACACCCATGATGAGCCCATTCGTTAAAAACGGCTGCAAAAGCGATGGAATATTCGCGAACGCTCCGGGAAGTACGTTCATCAAGCTCACGCCAATCAATACTGGTACGGCAAGCCTGAAAATCGTATCCGAAGTGAAATACTCCCCCTTGACACTGTTGAAGGCCGTGCCGAACAATTGAAGGTACGCAACGAACAACACTGCATTCCCAACGGTAATCGGCATCGTTGCCAGGAAAGAAATAAAAGGAGGGATCAGTCCAATTATGGTCAACAGCACGCCCCCCAGTAAAAAGGGTTTCCGCTCATAAATTTGAGTGCTTTGCAGAAATCCGATGGAGGAGGTGAAAGGCGTATATGGAACAAGGCCTAGCAATGGCGATAAAATGGTGAACCCGCCTGTCATGAATATGGATTTGCGATATTGGTTATTCGATGCTTCCTCCCCCAATAGCTCGGATGCAGCCTGGATCGAAGCGAAGGTATTACATAAATTCAGGAAGCCGGCAAAAAAGGCGATCGCTATGATGCCGAATTCCAGGTTCGGCGTACCCAACGGGAATAATGAAAAAGAAGCACTTGCCGACCCCGATCCGGTCCCCGTAGATGGAAAGAGCAACGCATAAAAAATCCACCCGACGATGATACCGATCAAAATCGAGAAATTACTAATGGTCCTTGGGCCTTTAATCTTCAATATACTTACTAATAAGACAATCCCCACTGAAAGGAAACTGACCGGAATGTTAATTTCCCCAGCATCCGTAATTCCCAACATCCCTTTAAAGAAGACGAAGATGAGCTGGAAGGTCAGGAGAAAAAGGTAAACGGTCATGACCATTGGAGTGAAAATCTTCTGGACGTAACTAATCAGGTTGAAGGCCGAAATGATCATGGTCACGACACCTGCCGCAAGGAGGCCAGTCGCTATTCCCCCACCTATCTCCACATAACTGAGGCCGATCGATGGCGCAGATAACCCGAGGTTCAGCATCACTCCCCACAATAGTCCGGAATGCCCCTCCATGATAGGGTATTTATGACCCTTCCACCCTTGAATCACACAGGCGATCCCCGTGAAAACGAGCGAGCTCCTCATCGTCATTTCCGTAACATCGGTGGGAAGATCAAAAGCTGCCCCGATCGATATCGGCACGACCACCGTATTGGCAAAAATAAAAAATAACCATTGAAAAGAAGAAAATAGAGTCACGGAAGAACCCCAACTTTTCATTGCTTCCATCTCCTTTGAACATGATACTTTTCTAGCTTATGGCTAATACATGGATCCTCCCCGGAAAGGAAGCCGACGGGAATGCCCATGCTGATAAACGTGAATGCCGAATGATAGTGCACATGCAGAAAATATTGGAACGGTGCGTGAAAAATGCAAGCTCCGGTTCCGACTTTTTGCAGAATGGTGGCTATCGCCTAGCTCCTTTAGTTTGGAATATAAAGAGCGTTGCCCGGTAAAATCATCTTCCATTTTATTTCGTTTACAGCATATAGGACAATTACGGACAAAACTGATTAACCAATAAAGCAAAAAGAAATTCCTTTCCAAGCATATAACACAAGTACGTAAAAGTACACGAGATTGAAACGAATGGCAAGCGAAGCCCGTCATGTGTTCCAGACACAAAACGAAAAAGGAAATCCGGAAATATCCAGAAATCCTTTTTCGGGTTAGCCCTTCACGTCGATGGGCAGTTTTTGTTTACTAAGTGAACCGGAAACGATACTTCCATTGTACATGACCGCTCTTCGCTCAGACCTTCTGGCAACTGCTTCGGCAGAACAGCTGGCGTCAACCAGCACCAGGCTTGCCGCATCCCCAACCTTAGGCCATACCTGGTTCCCTTGTTCATCAAGCGGCGTTTTTCCGCCCGTTATGTACCTCAATGTTTGAGCGAGGGAAACTTCATCCACCCATTTGAAACGCTCGGCCAGCCTGCCAGCTCTCTCCAGGATGTCACCATTCCCCAGCGGTGACCATACATCGAAGATATTATCATTCCCTACAGCAACCTCAACGCCTCTTTCATGCAATACATCCACTGGCGGCATTTGTCTATTGATAGGCACGCTTGTGACTATGGAAACTCCGGCATCCCTCAGAATGTCGGCCAGGTCATAAGCTTCTGCTTTGGATACGTCGCCGATGCCGAATGCGTGGCTGATGGCTACCCTGCCCTCCCAGCCTGCTTGCTTGGTTAAAGCGGCCAAACGCTTCATGGTGAACGTACCAAGGTGACCGGGATCATGTAAATGCAGGTCAACATCGGCATTCGCTTCCACTGCCAGCTCCATCATTTGCACAAGTGATGCTTCAATATCAAGATCGATCGTTGCCGGATCGACCGCCCCCACGATTCCTGCTCCATTTCGCAAAGCCTCCCTGACAAGCTTGACGGAATTCGATCGCAGCAATCCGTGCTGGGCAAATGCCACGATTTCCGAGCTGAGTCGGTTGGAATAGGTTCCCAAAGCCTGTTGCACTTGCTCCAGGTTTTGCAAGCCAACTTCCGGATAAATATCGACATGAGTCCGGACATGCGCCGAGCCAGAAGCTAAAAGCACTTCCAATAATGACTCAGCACGCTTCCGTGTGCTTGTCGCAATGGTCGGAAGCACTTTTTTCTCATTTTCAAAGCGCTCAATGACACCGGACGAAGGGGTACACGCTCTCCATACATCCCCCATCAAAGTCTTATCAAGATGTACGTGCTTTTCAATGAATGAAGGCAGCACAAGCAACCCTTTTGCATCCTCGACAGGCACATCACCCGGAATCGGCTCTCCATCCTTGACAATTCTCGAGATCCTTCCATCCTCGATCAGCAGATGAAATAGGCCGGTAATGGTCCCCGTCACTCTTCCATCCTCTTTTTGAAAACCGCGTTCCAACCGTGCATTCTTCAACCAAAAGATATGATCCATCCCTCTCATCCCTTCTTAACATTCAATTCTACGCCAAGGCCGTTTCCCTGTTCAATCCACCGTAAATCAGACTCCCACTGGAAATGACCGCTGCCCTTCTTGATCTTCTTGCCACTGCCTCGGCAGAGCATGATGCCTCCACCAGTACCATACTTGCCGCATCCCCAATCTTCGGCCATAGACGGTTTCCTTCACGGTCCAGTGTCCTGATGCCTCCTGTTATGAATTGGAGCGATTGAGACAATGCATACTCATCCTTCCACTTGTATCTCTCGGCCAACCGGCCCGCCTTTTCCAGCATATCGCCTGTACCGAATGGAGACCATGAGTCATAAAACCCATCACAGCCAAGAGCTACGTGAACACCTTTTTCATGCAATACATCGATTCGCGGCATGACCCGGTTAATCGGAACCGTAGACATGATGGAAATCCCCAGGCTAGCTAATTCCTCCGCCATTCCGGCGGATTCTTCAACGGAAACATCACCGAGTGCAAAGGCATGGCTGATGGCCGCCCTGTTTTTCCATCCCGCTTCATCGATCAAGGAGGCCAGTTTCTTGATCGTATAAAACCCAAGATGTCCCGGATCATGCAGATGGATATCAATATCCGCATCAAACTCAACAGCTAGGTTCATCATTTCATAAAGGGAGGCTTCAATATTCTGATCGATTCCGCCAGGATCCAAGCCGCCCACTATCGAAGCCCCCTCTTTCATCGCTTGCCTCATCAATTCGTTCGAATTCGTCCGGAGCAGCCCATGCTGGGGGAAAGCCACGATTTCATGGGTCATTTTGCCTTTGAAGCAATCTAACGCTTTCTGAATTTCTTCCAAGTTCTTCAAACCAATGTACGGATCGATATTCACATGAGTTCTGACGTGTGTCGCGCCGCCCTGCAGCAAAAGCTGAAGCATTTGTTCCGCACGATGCTGCCCGGTCCGTGCCAATTCAGCCAGCTCCGCCGCTTCCAATTTCAATCGTTCCGTTAAATTCGGCACCGGGGTGCATGATTTCCATGGGAGTCCTAAATAGGTTTTATCAAGATGATTATGCATCTCTTTAAAAGGGGGAAGGGCAAGCAGCTTTGTGGCATCTTGTACGGGCAGATCCGTCATCAAAGGCAAGCCTTCGGCCACTTGCATTTCTTCGATCACCCCATCCTTTATCCGGATGTTGTATAATGCGGTTTCCGTTCCTTCCAGTCTTCCATCCTCATAAACATATCCGCTATCAAGCGTAACATTGGTAAGCCAGTATGCTTTATACATTACATCACTCTCTTTAATAGAAGATTAAACACCTGTCGTCGCAAAAGCTGAAATCGACCCGCTTACGACATTGCCCCTGAAGATGACAGCGGCCCGCTTCGCCCTCCTAGCCACCGCTTCTGCCGAACAGCTTGCTTTTAGCAGGACGATGTTCGCCTCATCGCCAACATTCGGCCATGTCCTGACTCCTTCTTGGTTCAATGGCGTCCTTCCGCCTGTTATGTGCTGCAGGCTGCTTGCCAAGGAACGTTCTTCAATCATGCGGAACCTCTCGGCAAGGCGACCTGCTTTTTCAAGATTGTCACCGATTCCGAATGGAGTCCAATGATCCGTGATGCTGTCATTGCCAAGTTCGACTTTCACTCCTTTTTCACGGAGCAGCGGGATCGGGATCGTTCTGAAGATAGGCACAGTGGAGGTAATCGAGATGTCCAATTCCGAAAACCTTTCGGCTATACTCGTTGCCTCCGAAACCGAAAGATCTGCTAACCCGCTGGCGTGACTCACCGTCACCCTTCCCTGCCAACCTGCGTCTTCCGTCATGGAAGCGAGCCGCTGCATCGTAAACAGCCCAAGCTGATCCTGATCATGAAGATGGACATCGATATCCGAATTCGACTCAACCGCAATATCCATGATCGTTTCAAGTGATCGCTCGATGTTTTCATCAATGGTGGCGGGATCGACACCGCCTACCAGGTTTGCCCCATTTTTCATGGCCTCCCTTATCAGCCCTACGGAATTCGAACGTAAAAGGCCATGCTGGGGGAAGGCGACGATTTCATACGTCAATTTATCTTTATATCCTTCCAAAGCCTGAACGGTGGCCTCTAAATTTTTCAGGCCAATTACGGGGTCTATATTACAATGCGTGCGTATATGCGTAGATCCGAAACCCAATAATAAATCGAGCATTTTTTCCGCTCTTGCCTTGGCGGTAGGCAACAGCTGAGGAAGTAACGCCTGCTCTTCTTCTATCCTTGTTTTCACCCCGTTTATGGCAGGCATACAAGCCTTCCATGGCCCGCCGTAGTACGTTTTATCAATATGGATATGCATTTCCTTAAACGAAGGAACCATCAGCAGGCCCCCTGCATCATGCTGCGGGTCTTGATCTGGTAAAGATTCCTTAGCCGATAAAATCGCGGATATTTTCCCATTCTCAATCTTAATGTGATGATTCCCGGTTTCCGTACCGGTGATCACTTCATTTTCATTATACGTGAAGCCTTTTTCCAACCGAACATTCGTCAACCAATACGATCGTGACATTGAACTCACCCTTCCACTACAGATTGAACATGCGTCCCTTTCATTATAGCTCTCCTGCAAATCGAATAATTTCAGAATTTTTACTCATTTTTATGTTATTTTTACATATTGCATAAATTGCCCCAAGTTTGGATGGATTGGCTTGGACCGTTCCTTTCCACTACAGGCGCTCCCTTTCCGCTGGGCCACTTTATTCGCGAATTTATCGACTTTACTCGCCAAATTAGACTGAGCACCGAATTTGAGGCGGGTGCTCATAAAAATTGCGCTTTTCTCATGCTTTTTGTACCGTTTCTCGCCAGCTACATGTGGACAATCGGGATTGCCTCTTTGTCATCATGCAATGTGGCATGAAACGATCAATGTCCAAATCCACCTATATGGCAGACTGTCTGAATTTTTCTTTCGTTTTCATCCAGAGTGCCGTGGAGAGTCACATCACAGTACTCAAGTTAAAACAAAAAGGCTTCTGAAGAAATCTCAGAAACCTTTTCATCAGCAAACTGAGCCCGCCTTTATTGGAGCGGACCCATTGCTTTCATCACTTTATCGTTACTTCATTAATTTCGAGATAGCCTGAAGGGCTGATCGAGAAGCCTTTTACATCCTTCGCGACCGCAGCTACGTTTTCAATGACCCTTACCGGAATATATGGGGTATCCGCCATTTCGATTTCCTGGGCCTCGGCGTATAATTCCTTGCGCTTTTGTTCTTCTTTTTCTTTCCTTGCCGCATCTATCAAATCGTCAACCTTTTGATTGCTGTAAAAGAACGTATTGCCGGCCGCTCCCTGGGAATTCGTATGAAATAGATTGTATTGATTATAATCGGCATCACCTGTCGCGTTTCTCCAGCTGATGATGAACATTTCGGATTGCCCTTTATTCACTTGTTCCACGAACGACCCGTACTCCATGACCTGTACCTTCAAGTGGATTCCGATTCCTTTTAGTTGCGATTGCAGGACCTCGGCCAAGTTGACTCTTTCTTTACTATCCATTGTAAGGATGGTGGCGTCCAAGCCTTTTGAATATCCGGCTTCGGCCATCAGCTTTTTGGCTTCTTTGAGATTATAATCATAGGCTTCCAAACTTGCATTATACCCAAATACTTTAGAGCCCATCAACGAGTTCGCCTTTACTCCGACATTATTAAAGACGCCTTTAATGATCGAATCCATTTCAATGGCATGGGCAATCGCTTTACGGACCCGGACATCATTGAATGGTTCATTCTTGACATTGAACCCTAAATATTCGGTACCATATCCCTCGCTGCGGTAAACATCCATTGCCGCTGAGGATTCCACTTGATCCATGACCGCTATCGGAAGAGGCTCCGCTATCTGTGCTTCACCGGTTTCAATCATCGATATCCGCGTCGAATCTTCAGGGACGACCTTGAAAATGACCTTGTCCACCTTTGGCTCATTTCCCCAATAGTCTTTGTTCTTCACCAAGGTGATTTCCTGTCCCGGGGACCATGAATCAAATACGAAAGGACCTGTGCCGTTCGGTTCCTGGATAATTTTCTTGCCATACTTCTCGATCGTTTTCGGGCTGATGATTCCCCCTTCGTGATTCGCCAAGATTGAAAGCAGCGGGGAAAATGGCTCCTTAAGTATGAATTGCACGGTATATTCATCAACCGCCTTCACTTCTTTCACCATTTCAAATACGACCGCTCTGGGAGAGGCAACCGCCGGATCCAATAATCGATTGAACGTCTTTTTTACTGCATCTGCATTGAATGGTGTACCATCATGAAACGTTACATCTTCCCTTAGCTTGAATTCCCAAGTGGTGTCATCTTTTTGCTTCCACGATTTTGCGAGCATAGGCTGTATCTCGCCATTTTTATCCCGCTGCACCAGTCCTTCATAGATCTTATGGTGCGTGACACTGGCAGCATTAATCGTGGACATGAACTGCTGATCCAGATTTTCAGCATCCGATAAACGGGCAATGACCAATGTCCCCCCTTCCTTTGATGCGACGCTCGAATCATTTGCCGTTTCGCTTACGCCATTGTTAGAAGAACAGCCTGTAATGATCAATCCGATGAACATGACTAGAATAAGCCTTCCTATGCCAAGATTACCTGCCATGGACCATGACCTCCCAATTTCTTTTTTTGTACATTTATCTAATTATAGGAAATATTCTGACTATTTATCGTGAAAATATTTCCTATATTTTGCACTTTCTTTACTTCTTTTCTCTCACTATTCCTGATTGGGGACCAACTGATTCTACCATCTTAAATGAGGGCTTAAATAGCTGTTGCTCAGGATGTTTCTGATAATCCCTCTCCATATATCCGCTTCTCATCCTATTGAAATATTTTTGCGCCTTATTATTCATCTCTTTCAAATCAAGGCCGGGGATCATTTGATCTTTCATGACGATCTTCCCATTGATGATGGATAAGGTAACGTCCTTCCCGGTGCCGCTTATAAACATGGTTCGGATGGGGTCATCGATGACACCCATATGGTAGCTGTCCAGGCTGACCGCAATGATATCGGCCTTTGCCCCTGGTGCAATCCGGCCTAAATCATCCCTGCCAAGAAAAGCGGCTCCACCAAGAGTCGCGGACCGAAACAAGTCGGCATACGCGGAGCCTTCCACTTCACTTTCCGCCATTCGTGAAAGCATGCTGCCTACCCTTACGTTCTGGAACATATCTGGAGGGAATGTATCCGTTCCAAGGGCTATATTGATTTCTGCCCTTTTATATTCAGCGAAGGATTCCAGCGCCTCGCCATGCCTGCCGATGATCAGCGGGCAATGAATCACCGTTGTCTTCGTTTCCTTGAGAAGCGCCAAGTCATCACTCTGGCCATATTTCGCTCGGCTGTATCCTGAAATATAATGGGCGTGAGGAATACCCGTTCTTGGACCGAGGAAACCAAGATCGTACAAGTATTGAATCGGTGTCACGTGATGAGCTTCCCATATCGTCTCGAATTCAAAACTCCCCTGGGCAGCATGAAGCTTGATCGGTACACCCAATTTATCGCTATAGTATTTTGTCTGATTTAAACTATTTGCTGTTTGGCACTCTACACGTTCTGGGGCAAGCATCCCTCTTATCAGGCCATCATAGGCTCCATCGAACGTTTCGACAAACTCGACCGCCCTTCGTAATCCAGCTTCACCGGCCTTTTCATCCCAGTGCAGTTTTACCTTGCCGTTAGGCTGGACGACCCTGATCCCGGATTGGAAGCTTGGCCCCAAGTAAATCCTTAGCCCCAATCCAGCTGCATGTTCTGCCGCAGCTGCCAACTCCTCATAGGTTTCGGCCCAGCTTTTATAAAAAACGGAGGTAATCGGCATCGCCGTC
>NZ_PHNG01000788.1:0-49521 GCF_002803435.1 Bacillus sp. mrc49
GATTCCTTTACGATTTTCCACGACATAGTCGCAGGATGTATGAATCAGTTCTGCATCTTCCGGTGAAAAATCCAGGTTAACGAAGGAGGAGCCATGGACTTCTTCTTGATGAAAGCCGGTAACCGTTTCAAACCTCGGATTCACGGTGGTGATCAACCCGTTTAAATCAAGCATGAGCATCGGGTATGGATTGTGTTCGAATAATGATTTATAACGTTGTTCACTATCGAATAATTGCTTCTCCGCAACAACTCTTTCAGATATATCCCTGCCGATGACGACTAGCCCTTTTCGGGAACCATCTTCAAAGAACAAGGGAACCTTGATCGTATCAAAGGTTTTGTGATTGCCATCTGGAAGGGGAATGATTTCCTCGCATCTTGTAATTACCCCTTTCATCCACGTTTCCTCATCGGAAACTTCACAGTAGATCAACGACTCTTTGTAAAATTCAGTGTATTCCGCCAGCTCGCTGTCTTTTTTGCCCTTATAATCCACATGCTCCAATTGAAATAATTGAAGTCCAAAGGTATTCGATTCCAGCCATCGCCCATCGCCATCCTTGAAGTTAACGAAATCGACCATCGAATTAATAAGTGTACGCCGGCGTTGCTCCGCTTCCTTTAATTGCTTGAATTCTTCCCTTTTAGCCAAGTAAAGGTATAAGACCATGCCTATCGATAAAAGAAAGAAAGTGCCTTCCACTCTCTGTAGCTGAATGAAGACCTCTTTGTTTTGAATATTTGTCGTTAAGAAATAGTCGAACACGACTAGTGTAAGAATCCCGGAAAGGATATATATACTTAAAATGGAACGCTTGGACATGGAGATTCTCCCTGATTTTAAGACATTGCAATGGTAAAATTACATACACATTTTAACAAACTATCGAAGAAAAATATATGCACAATCATAAATAAAAAAACAGGAACCGAGGCGGTTACCTGTTTTTTCGGAAGATGCGTTGGTTCTTTTTCTTTTTCATCCGTTTGTAGAACATGAAAAATGATAAAAAGAGCAGTGCGAGTGCAGCTAACGTATATTGGTTCATCTCCACAGTTAGCAGGCCATATGGAATCAGCGATAGAAAGAAAAAGTAAATCAGGTTTCCCAGTGTCGTTGCCAATAAAAAATCCCTGAATGTAACCGAACTGACTCCTGCTGCCAGGTTGATCAGGCTTGTAGGGATAAGCGGGAAAACCCTTCCGGTAAAGACATACATAAAACCGTGCTCCACAACACTTTCTTGCCATTTTTTGTCCAGCTTCTTCAAAAGAAGGTCTTGAAACCAGTTTCTTGCAGCATAGAAGATCAATCCTGATGCTACTACACTCGTCAACCAACTCCAAAGGTAACCATATAAGAAGCCAAATATCGTGACATTGATCGTCAGGAGCAAAATTAATGGGATGATCGTAAATGAATTTTGGACAAACATCAATACGAATGTGACCAAAAAGGTGAGCGAGAGGTTATCCTTCAAGATGCCAATAACTGACTCCAGGTCACTTTTCCATACTAAAGTGAATAATTCTGCATTTGTGTAAATGAATATTGCAATACCCAACAGAACAATCAAAGTCAGGAATTTTTTCAAAGGGTCACCACCATTCTTACTTATAGTTTACCAGCTTCAGGTTCATTGGTGAAAAAAGAGCTGTCGCAAAATGCAGACAGCTCTTTTACAGTATAGTAGGTTCAGGAAGCGATGATTCCTTTAAAGCCACTTTTCAAACTGAATTCTTTTGTTCATTGCATAAATGATTGGCGCACCAACCAAAAGGACAACGAATTCACCAACAGCTGTGGTGCCCCAGCTTAACCAAAGCGGTAAGTCCAAGGCAAGGTTCAGTTCTATTGCAATCAAGAACATTGTGAACGTGAAAAAGATAATCGTCGCGATCATCCGTCCTTGGATACTTTTAATGAACCGCGAAACAAAAATGACCAGCAGCAGGGCGAGTATGGATTGCCCGACCCCGAAAATCAAGTCAAACGGAACCATGGGTGAAAATAGCAGATTCGAAATGAATACACCGCCTACGATGCCATAGATGTATTTTTTATTGAATACTATCAGATGGTTCAGCATTTCCGGAACCCGGAATTGGTATGCGCCAAAAGATATTGGTTGAAACACGAATGAGACCGCCACATATAAGGCAGCCAAGATCCCGCTTATCACGAGGGTACGATTATTCATTTTATTCTCTCCTAGTTTTTTATCGTGGGATGGTTACGAACCACGTATAGGTTTTTGCCTGAAGCTTAATAGTAGTCTAAATATGCCCCTTTCGTCAATTTGTAAAGAATGGTTATTGCACGACCTAGCTTCATATAGGCCAAACGGATTTTTGATTTCTTGCATGGAAGGATGATATTATTTTTATAGAGAAGTAGAAGGAGTGAGAGTGACATGTCAATTGAAAGTGTCAAACATCATTTTAAAAAATGGAATCGTGAAGGCGAAGTGATGGAGTTCGAAACATCAAGCGCTACGGTTTATGAGGCAGCGGATACCATCGGTGTGATCCCTGCGCGGATCGCTAAGACCCTATCCTTCAGGGGGGAAGGTGACAAGGCGATTTTGGTTGTAGCGGCCGGGGATGCAAAAGTCGATAATAAGAAATTTCGCCAGTCATTCGGTTTCAAGGCAAGGATGCTGGCTCCTGATGAAGTGCTCCAACAGACTGGGCATGCTATCGGCGGCGTTTGCCCATTTGGACTGGCCAACGAGCTGGACGTTTTTCTCGATGTATCAATGAAGCGGTTTGAGTCGGTATTTCCCGCTTGCGGCAGTACGAATTCTGCCATAAAGCTTACACTTGCTGAATTATTAGAATATTCAGGCGCTAAAGGGTGGGTTGATGTGTGTAAGGATTGGGAAGAAGCGTGAGCGAGGAGCAAGGATAGGAACGGCTGTTATATTATGAAACGGAAAGATTCGCATCAGTTGGAATTCGCTCGATTACAGAAAAATAACCTGTGAAATCGCCCCAGCTGAAGATGCTCGTGAAGAAATCCCCTAAATGGAGCGTGAAGGATGTTAACCGGAAGCCATCGAAAAAACAATAGCAGCTACCTTAGTCTAAAAACTCTTTATGAAGAAAACATCACGGTCAAGAGTATAGCCCAAGAGCTTGAAGCCTGTCACAAAAATGATGAAGCGCTGGATATACGTAATGCGCTGGAAAGAAAGAATTTCGATATCATGGCCGTACAAGATCAAGGGGACATCATCGGATATATCGAAAGGCACGAGCTTGGTGAAGGAAGGATTTCGAGGTATTTGAGACACTTTTCACCAAGGGAGCTTGTTTCGGACTCAACCCCCTTGATTCAGCTTCTTCATATTTTCAAGAAAAAAACAAGGGTGTTCGTGCTGGAGAACAATTCAATCAAAAAGTTGATTACCCATGCTGACCTTCAAAAGCCGCCTATCAGGATGCTGATATTCGGCTATATCACCCTTTTGGAAATGAGGCTGAGCGATATCATTCTGCATCGATTCGGCGATGGCGGCTGGCACTCCATGATAAGCGAGGACCGTCTGGAAAAGGCAACCGAATTATATCGGCGCCGAATCGATAAAAATGAAGATATCAATATAATAGAGTGTCTGCAAATCAGTGATAAGTTCGATATTATCCATAAAGATCAGGAAATGAGGCGCTTTTTTCAAATCCCTTCAAAAAGTAAGGGAAGGAAGGATGCGAATGCGATCCGGAAATTGCGGGATAAGATTTCGCATGCCAATGAATTGGGGCTGGACATGTCCTGGATGGAAATCATTGAAGTGGTCGAATGCTGCGGCCAGCTGCTCGAAATATCCGAATCCTATCAGTACGAGAAGTAAGAACCAGGCATCCATGCTGGTTCTTTTTTGTGTTTTGGAATCATCAGCCATTAAAAAGCTGCCCATATTTAGGCAGCTTTCCCGAATCATTAAAACTCCGGCAGTTGGTCGAGATTATTTTCCTTGATGCCATCAGGCTCACTCCGCAATATGTCACGTCCATATTTATGGAAGACATCAACATTGGCAAGCTGACCTGCCTTCGCCTCGGAAAGGGCAGTAGGGTAGTCGAGTTCGCGGCCGGAATTCGTCTTGATGGCAATGATATTGTCATCATCATTTTTCCTGACAGCAATGATTTCTTCCTTTCCAGTTGAATCAGGCTGATTTGCTTGCGGTGTACCCTGCTGTTTATAGGATTCATAGGCTTTTTCAAATTGGTCCATGTTTTTGACACCTCCTATGTATAGGGTGAACTAATTGTTCTGCAATATACAAACCTCATCCAGCTACTCTATAGACGTATGTAAATACTGCATGTGGTACTTTTTGCACGATTCGATAATCCTGTAAATTTCTTTATTCTGGTAAAAAGCTACTTTCGTCATGGCTGAATAGGGATGATCCTACCTATTTAGATATCTTTTGCTATTGTAAAATTATGGAGTGAAACTATGAAACTGGGAGGCAATCTATGAAAAAACAATTTCTATCATTTACACTAATCGCTGGAATGGTCCTTCATGCATCAGGGACAGTCACTGCGTTGGCAGCAACACACCCTGCTCCGGCGCATCATGCTGCATCCGCAGATAAGCAGGTCGTTAAAAGGATCGATGTCGAAAAAATCTACAGAAATATTGATTACCTCTCCAAAACACCTCGAGTGGCCGGTACTGAATCAGAGTACAAGGCCGTCCAGTTCATCAAAAAGCAATTCAAATCATACGGCTATAAAGCCAATATCGAAAAGTTCAATTTTTTATCCTATACGGATCCAAATCGGGTTGAGCTATCGATTGGAGGCTTTGATGGGGAAATCAAGCCAAGCCATTTAACTTATTCAGTGAATGGAAATCCATCCGGTGAACTGATATATGCCGGCCTAGGAACGAAGGAAGAGCTTGAAAAAGCAAGTGTCACAGGGAAAATTGCCCTTATCCAAAGAGGAAGTTTCACTTTTGCAGAGAAGGTATTGAACGCGGCAGAAAAAGGCGCGGCGGGTGTCATCCTGTACAATAATGCAGATGGCGAATTGAATGGAACCCTCGGAGGGGACAATGATCAGTATATTCCTTCTGTCACGATCACGAAAAAAGATGGAGAGGCCCTGCTGGAAAAAATGAAGGCAGGAGGCAATTTGACCGCTTCATTAAAAATCGAAGGGGCTCATACTGGAGAAAAAACCTCTTATAACGTGGTGGCCATGAAAAAGGCTACCAAGAACATGAAAGCTAAAAAAAGCGATATCATTTATATCACAGGTCATCATGATTCCGTCGCTGGAGCACCGGGAGCGAATGATGATGCATCGGGAACGTCGGTCACACTTGAACTTGCCCGGGTATTGAAGAATCTTCCCACTGATACGGAAATCCGCTTCGTTACCTTCGGCGCCGAGGAGAATGGTCTGCTAGGTTCGCAGCATTATGTCGGGGACCTCTCTGATGAGGAGATCAAGCGGACGATCGCCAACTTCAACCTCGATATGGTTGGAAGCAGGGACGCTGGAGATTTGGTGATTTTGAGTAATGATGGCGAAATGAATCTTGTGACCAATCTGGCTCAGGCATCAAGTGCCAGGTTGAATGGGACGCCTACTCCATATGGACAAGGCGGCCGAAGTGATCATGTATCTTTCGCCGAGGCTGGGATTCCCGCGGCCTTATTCATCCACAGTCCTTCAGAACCTTGGTATCATACTCCTGATGATACCATTGATAAGATCTCTAAGGAAAAGCTTCAAGATGTTGCTGAAATCGTCGGTACCGCTGTCTATGACCAAGCAAAAATTGAAAAGAAAAAACCATTTCCACCTCATGGGAACAAGGTGAAAGCACCGCATTTAGCTGAAGAGAAAGAATTCAAGTAAGGAAGATGTACGAAGGGTAAGTTTTTTGGGTGCATCCTGCACCCTTTTTTTATGTTTAAAAATGGAAAATAAGGGGTAATAAGCCTAGGCTGGAACTGCTTTTATGTGGGTGTAATTTCCTAATGTTCGAGCTTAAATAGCTTATTTATCCCTATTTAACTGTAAGACTATAATCCTTATAATAAAAAATATGAAAAATATGACAGTAATGAAGAATGATTTTTTGAGGTGAACACGAATTTCATGCAAATTCTTTAAGGGAGATTCACTCGGCCATCTCGGGCAGAATGTCGGACGTGAGTGAAAAAATCAATCGCTTGGAGCAGGCTAAACGACAAATCAATGAAGAACAAGATATATGCTTGGGAGAAATCAGGAAAATAATACATCCGGATTTGGCAGGAAGCTGGACGGGAAATCGAGCCGATGACTTCCAAGATGCCCGCAGCGATGCGTACAAGGCCATGTCTGCGATCATTCATGCTGATTATGACGACTACCAAGAGAAAATCGAGGGAAAGATCACGATGCTGAATATAGAGAAAAAAGCTTTGAGTGCAGCAGGCACCATAGCCCATGAAGCGGATGCCCTTTTGGAAAAAGGAGAAGCCGTCATTGACCAATTGGAAAGTAAACTATCATATTTAAAAGGGTGGTTGTTTTAATGACGACAATCAAGCTGAATCATCCTGCCGTAACGAAGCAGGTCGATCAGGTAAAGACGGCCCTTGGTGGCGTCAGTCTTGGACATGTACCGGCAGGAGAGCTCGGCAATAATAAATTGGAATTTACCTCGAAGTGGATGGATCGGGAAACGAACCTTGAGAAGGTTTTCGAACAATATATTAAAATCGTCCAAAAAAATGTCGAAGATACCCGGGCCAATATCGATTTATTAAAAGAGCAGGATGAGGCCATCGCCCATACTTCACATGGGTATCCTGCGCGATGAAAATCTACGAAGCCGAGAGCTTGCAGGACGCAACCAAGTCACGCGCCAAGCAATATGAAGAGTTAAAGAAGCAAATCAATGCCCTGAAGAAGGAATTTCAGGGGATCGTCGGCCTAGATCACGAGTTTCAGGGAGCCGGTGCTGCCGCCATCAAAAGCTTCTATGAAGCGCAGATCGACGTGGCGGACGCCTGGATTGAGCTATTCACGACTCAAATCAGTTTTTTGGAGGGCATTCCTGCCACTCTTGAAGATGCGGACCTCTCCGGTAATACGGTGGTGGAGGTTCCTTTTTTAGATGGGGAGGTTTCGAATGGCATCAAGCAAGCGAAGTCGCTTGTCGATGAACAAGCAAGTGATCTTAGCAGAATCCTGAACAGTATTGATGATATCCTTCCTCTGGATATGTTCGACCAAAAGGATTTTAATGAAAAAATCACGCTGGCCGGGCATAGACTGGATGACACCGTGACAAAGGTAGAGAATGTCGACCGGCAATTGGTCGAGGAGTATGAAGTGTCTGTCGGACAGGAAAACGTGGCGGTTGGCCTTTTCCGTGCCTTGCTTGATGCGACCAAACAGGACGGCACCATTTCGCCGATGACGTTCAACCAAACAGCCTTCAAGAATAGTGAAGTCTATCAAGTGAAGGATGAAGTCGCCGGTCAGATGAAGGAGTACCAGACCTTCAAAAAGGAACAAGCCGAAGCCAAGGAAATCGAACAAGAAATGGAAGAACTCGAAAACCGCCCATGGTACGAAAAAGCCTGGGATACGACAAAAACCTTTACAGGGGAATTTACGGGATATTATGATTCAATCAGGGCAACGACCGGGGTCGATCCAGTCACGGGCCGCAAGCTGTCCGATGCCGAACGAATCGCCGCAGGCGCCATGGCGGCCGCTGGGTTCATCCCCGTCGTCGGCTGGGCCGGACGGGCCATCAAGGGCGGCAGTGCCATCTACAAAACGGCCAAAGGACTGAACGCCGCGAATCACGCACTCGACGCTTACAAATCGACAAAGGGCTTTAGCCTTCTCCAGAAATCCGAATACGGGATATACGGACTCCTCGCCGCCAACGGCCTTGGCGAAGCCGCCACAGGCAAAGACATGTTCGGCAACCAGCTAACTGAGGAACAGCGCCAGAACGGCCTCTTGATGGCACTGGGAATCGGCAGTGTGGCTGGTGCAGCCAAAGTCGCCGATAAAGTAGCAAGTGGTACAAAGTTCATCCCTTACAGCAAGGAATTTGCGCAGAAGCAGGTTCAGAAGGTTCAAGCTTTCGGCAGGGAAATCGGCAAGGTGGAAGTTCCTCTCCGGATTAGGGTCGAAGAATTAGCGACGGCGTATGGATACAACTATAAATATGTCACTTTTGATAATATTACGGTTAAGGATATCGTGCAGAAGTTTACGGTTAAGAGTGATGGTGGTAAGGGTACAGGCAAAGTAGTGCTTGCAAAGGAATCCATTGAAATTACAAAAGTGGAGTATGGAAAGCATTATACAAGAGAGCGGATGAAGAAAGTTTTAAAACCGAATATTGAATATACATCCCCTGGTGGTCACGTATATAAAACAGATGAAAAGGGTCGTATAACAAGTGTAGAAGGTTCTCTCGACTTAGGTAGTGGTAAACGAAACAATTATGCTCAGCGAATTGCTGGAAGGGAAGACCGCTTGCCGGATGATCAAGGGGGCCACTTAATCGCCAGCATATTTAAAGGGTCTGGTCATCTAGACAACCTTGTTCCTATGAATGCAAACCTGAATATGGGAGAATGGAAAAAACTCGAAATATCTTGGGCAAAAGCTTTAGACAGTAATCCTCCTAAAACAGTAGAAGTGAAAATTTATCCTGTGTATGAGGGAAATTCAACTCGACCTACAAGTTTCGACATAGAGTATAAAATTGACGATGGCCGTTGGGATTTAAGAACATTTGAAAATAGAGCAGGGGGATAAAAAATGAATGAATCAAAACTAAATGAATATTATCAGAAAATAGCTCAAACAGTAAATGAGATGATTCCAGAAGAATGGAGTAAAGTTATTTTGTATGGAGAAGTTAATGAGGGGACAGGGACTGCGTTCTTTTTCTATCAGTCTAATATTAATGATAAACTCATATATAGTCACGATATCCCTGAATTACATAGTATTAGTAGAATAGAGTATAGAGATACTTGGCGGAGGTTAATAAAGGTTTTAAAAGAATTATCAGATGAATTTAAAGATAATAATCAAGAACAATGGACCAATTTAACTTTTACTTTAGAAAGTACAGGGGAATTTAAAGTTGACTATGATTATGAAGATTTATCAAATGCAGATGATCACGAAAGAAGGGTTATTTGGGAATATACTCGTTTGGGTCTTTTACCTGAAACTGAATATGATAAGAGTATTTTAGAAGAATACCTCAAGAAAGAATAATGGAGGATAAAAAAAGCTTGTTTTTTTGTATGACCTTAACGGTAAAGTTAAGGTCTTTTCATTGTAGAAATAGCATATGTATTGTTTTAAGTTATATCGGGCTTCTCATATAAAAGGCCGTTAGTTCTAAAAAAGATATATAGATAAGAATATGGATTTACTGACCTCAGACATCGTGATTAAATACAAGTGGTACAAAGTTCATTCCTTACAGTAAGGAATTTGCGCAAAAGCAGGTACAGTATGCAAAAACTACAATAACAGACATTGCGAGATCTGGAAAAGCCACGTTAAAAAATATAGGTGAAGAACTAGGTAAAAAAGAAATCCCTAAACGGATAAGTATGGAACAAGTATCCCTCGCAGGAGGACCAACCCTTCGCCAAGTTATGATGGAAAAGCAGACTATTAAGGAAGCCTATCAGAAATTCACGGTTAAGGATAGCAAAGTAGAGGGTGTTTCTGGGGAGAGTATTACTAAAGGTAAAGTGTATCCAACTAGACAAATAGATTCAGTAGCAGAAACACATATAATTGATAGAGTAAAAGAGCTAAGAGGAAATTTAACAAGTAGGTATAAGAAATCTGGAAATTTTGCTGTTGCAGAAGTGGATGTCAGTGGGATAAGTAAATCTGAATTTTATGCTCAAAGTAGCATAAATGAACTCAAAGGAAGTCTTGAGGATATGGTGCCTGATATTTCTTTACAACCTGAAAATCCAATGTTTAAAGCTACAGAAGCTATTGGTAAAGAGGGAGAGAGGTACTTAAGGAATACAGATACGGAGTATAAAATACCAAATGACATTGCTTCTAGGCTTGGAGAGAATACACAAGCTAATGGGAAAATTAAGTTATTTACAGAATTGGATACTTGTGACAGTTGTAGTAAAGTCATAGCAGAGTTTGCTGCTAAATATAAAAATATCGAATTAGAAGTCCTACACAACAATGGTAATAGAATTATTCCTTAAACTTAATTTTGAATGGAGGAGAAAATTAATGAAAGATTGGGGATATAATGAATTATTTGATGCGATTCAGGAGACATATGAAGAGTTGTTAGAAGAAGATAGGGGATATAGGTATGCTATAGCAAAACTAGCTGATGAATTTGATAGATTAGGCAAGATAGAAGATTTTATTGTTGATACTGCTATTGGAGAGATAGCAATCGGCCATGAAAAAGTATATGTTGGGCGCATTGAAGGTATAACAAAAAGGTTAAGCATGTTTATCCCACAAGAAGCAGAATCTGACTTAACATTAGAAGAAATACAAGACTTATCGAAACGAATAAAAAAAGTGATACAAGGACTAAGAAATGCAGAGGTTGATTATAATTCATCAGCAGAATAGCAGGTGAAAGAAAAATATTTAATCATGAAGTGTTAACCTTGAGTGGACAAAGCCATTCGAGGTTTTTTAATGAATTAGACAGTTTTAAATCTTAGTATGTTATCTATGATGGCTAAGTGTTATTTTTATAATTTTTGAAATTACAGGAAACTAAACAAATGAACCAACTAGAAGCAAAAGAAATAATCGAGCAATTTCATAGTTCTTGTGCAGATAAAGCAATTAAAGAAGAGTATGGGGATTGATATCAATCACCGATATAAATATAAAAAAGCATTATAGGGGCTTTTATGTCCAGATCCCAGTTTATCCTATGTTAAACAGGAACCGCGACGGTTTGTACCTCATGGACTGGAAAAAGGTTTGAATATCCACCCAATTCTTTAATTAAGCAAGCAAGCGATTAGTTTTACAAAAAGTGGGTATAAAGTATGGAGCGACCTTTCATTTAATAGCTAACACTAAGTTTTCTTTATGTTCAATAAGGAGAATTTGGTGGGAGGTGATTAAATGAGGAAAGTCTATGGTATTAAAAGTTTAATAAAGTACCTTGAGTCGGTAAATCAGCCAATTACCGAAGAGGAGATCAATGATCTGATATTAAATAAAAAGATACCCCATCTCAGACCCATCAATAATTTACTGGTTTTTAATTTAGATCATATTGATGGCTGGCTTCGTGATCAGCCATCCAAACCTTAACTAATTGAAGCCCTGCTTACAAGTGAATTTAAAAGGGAAAAGCCGGCCAAGGTGTTTCATGAAAACCTTGGCCGGCTCCTTTTCTTTTTTATTAGTGGAAAGGGATCACCAGCTGGCGCATGACTCATAATAGCGTAAGCAGGGCTTGGATGCCGGTCAGGATGATCCCGATTATAAAACCGCATACGGCTCCGTTCACCCGAATCCATTGCAAGTCTTTTCCTACCCCATTTTCCATCATGTCGATCAGCGTTTCGTTATCTAGCTTATCGAGATTTTCCTGGACTAGATTGCCGATTTGCGTATGATTATTTTCAATGAGAGCAGTAATTTGCTTCTGGATCCATTGATCGATGCTGGTGCTATTTTCTTTCATATTATCCAGGACACGCTGAATGATGGGAGTCAAGTAAGCGTCCATGAAATGCTCACCTTCGACGAATTCCAGTGCTTCTTGTTGAATTTGTTGTAGACCTCCCGTTATGGTTGCCTCGGGCTCCCATTTCGTTAGAAGTTGTTCCTTCCATTTTTCAACTCCTTGTAACAGTTCCCTGTTATCGTTAATGCCTTGAATTTCTTTCCTGATATATAAGATTAAAGCTTCTCTATTTGGTTCATTCTCATTTTTTAAATTATTTACGACACTTAACAGAAGGTTTTGGATGATATTGCCCAGTTTCTCCTCGTTAAGCAAGCTTTGAATCGATTTAACGGCAAACTGAAGCATGCCCTCCAGTTCAATCTTGCTGAGTACATCCATGGAAACAGTGCCTAGTCTGTGTCCGGTTTCTTTTTGCCTTAACCAATCTTCAGCTTTTTTCAAAACATGGTCCAAAGCTTTTTTATCAAACTCTTCGTTTACTAACTGTGAACTTACAGCATGTAGAAGCTTGCTCATGTCTATGTTAGAAAGTGATCCTTTTATTTTTTTTGCAACAAAAGGTGTAATCTTTTCTATATCTATATAACATATCATTTGCTTAATAAGTTTAATCAGGACTTTTCTGAACGTGTCACTTTGTGTCTCTTTTACTATGACTGGGATCAATTTTTCTGTAAAAGGAATGTTTTTGACTTTATCCTGAATGCTCTCCTTAGACAGCCAATCGTTTTTCAGCATTGAAACCAGTGCATGGGTCATTCTTTTCCGGTTGTTGGGCAAGAGAGCTGTATGGGGGATCGGAATTCCAAGCGGATGGCGGAATAGTGCAGTGACGGCAAACCAATCTGCCAATCCACCGACAAGTCCTGCCTCGAATCCTCCGTGTAATAAATCCAGCGGCAAGGAACCTAGAAAGGGAGTGGTTGCAATATATCCCGCTCCCATGATCATTAATGAATACCGAGCTATTTTTCTTGACGATTTTATTTTTGGCGACATTTTATTCCCTCATCCTTAACATGATATTCCATTATTATTATCGAATCATCAACGTATTTTATGTTTTGCTTTTATTTAGTAGTATAGCAGGTAGTTCAAAAAAATACCCACAACTAAGGCGGTAAGTTCATATTTCGGGAATGGGGAAACTGCTTATTAAGAAGAAAATACTTGCAATCAAAAAAAGCCGATCATTTCGATCGGCTTAAAACGGCAAAAACGTTCAAAGTTCATCATTATATGCTTTTTTTAATCGAATCATTTTTAACTTCCACACTCTTTTTTTTCTCTTTCATGCGGCTGAAAATATAGGCCAATATGGATCCGGATATATTATGCCAAACACTGAAGATGGCACTGGGTACAGCAGCCAAAGGCGAGAAATGGGCGGTTGCTATCGCTACACCCAAACCGGAATTCTGCATCCCGACCTCCATGGCAACGGCCTTCTGTTTTGCCAAATCCATCCCGCATAACCGGGCAAAGAAAAAGCCAAGAATAAAACCAAGAACATTATGAAGCACGACGACCGCGAAAATCATCAACCCGGTTTTAGCCAGCTGATCTTGACTGCCTGCGACGACGGCAGAAACGATCAGGACGATCGCAATGACTGATACGAGGGGCAAAGCCTTTGCACCGGCCTCTGCCTGTTTACCGAAAAACTTCTTGACGATGAATCCAAGCAGGAGCGGGATGATCACGACTTGAATGATGGAAATGAATAACGATCCAATGCTGATATTGACCCATTTACTTGCCAACAGCAGGATGAGAAGCGGGGTGATGATGGGCGCTAAAATGGTGGATACGGAAGCGATGGCAACCGCAAGTGCAACATTTCCTCGTGCAAGGAACACCATGACATTTGAAGCTGTCCCACTAGGGCAGCAACCGACCAAAATGACGCCGACCGCCACTTCTTTCGGCAGGTCGAACAGGATTGCCAAAGCAAATGCCAATAACGGCATAATGATGAAGTGTCCTGCCACCCCGAGGGCTACCTCTTTCGGTCGCCGGAAAACTTCTTTGAAATCAGCGGCGGACAGTGTAAGACCCATGCCAAACATGACTATACCCAATAAAGGAACGATGTACGCTCCAATCCATATAAAGTGATTAGGCATGAAATATGCTAGGACTGCAAATATCATCACCCATAAGGTAAATGTTTTTCCAGCAAATGCGCTGACTTTCTCTACTAAACCCATAATGACCTCCTAGATGTTTTAAAATAAATCAATTATAGTGTATATTCAGAATATTTAAAACCCCATTTCGGTAATAAAAAATATCCATGCATGTTAACCCGCTAATTGGGCTGAATTTAAATGCAGGCAAAGGAAGTTAGAATCATGCCGTTTTTGTGAGATGAGAACATAAAAGCGGCCAGCCAATAAGGAACGGGAAGCTACAATCAGTATGGGTTGTTTTAAAAGCCCAATTATTGCTATTGTAAGAATAATGACGGTAATACATGAAGTGGAGATGTGGGTGCTTTGATACATATATTAATTGCGGATGATGATCGGCATATTCGGGAATTGCTTAAATTCCACCTGGAGAAGGAAGGGTACATCGTTTTCGAAGCGGAGGATGGCAATGAGGCCTCGCTGCTACTTGAGAACGAGCGAATCCATCTCGCCGTTGTCGATATTATGATGCCTTATAAAAACGGCCTGGACCTTTGTAAGGAAATACGTGATCAATATGACTTGCCGGTGATCTTATTGACTGCTAAAGATCAACTTATCGATAAAGAAAAGGGTTATTTTGCCGGTACCGATGATTATCTTGTCAAGCCATTTGAGCCAAGGGAACTAATATTTCGAATAAAGGCTCTATTGCGAAGGTACCGAATGGTTAATTCCGAATCAATTGCATTGAACGAAACGATTATTGACCGTAAAAGCTATGAGGTGCGAATTGAGGGGAAGACATTGCTCCTGCCGCTTAAGGAATTTGAGCTGCTGGCACAGTTAGGGAGTTTCCCTGAGCAGGTTTTTACGCGTGAGCAGCTGATTGAACTCGTATGGGGCGCTGATTTTGAAGGAGATGACCGAACGATCGATGTCCACATAAAACGATTAAGGGAGCGCTTCTCCGGACGGACCGATGATTTCGCCATCACCACCGTTCGTGGCCTCGGTTATAAGCTGGAGGTCAATAAAAAGTGAAAACACTCTATTTCAGGATAGTTATTCAAACCATACTTATCATGGTGCTCGCCAGTGTCATCGCCTTTTTAATTTCCAATGTCTACTACCATAAGGTTCAAAAACCCTATAATGGTGAGAAGATTAGCAAAGTCGCTAGTGATATCGTTTCCTTATATGAGGAAAATCCAAGTCAGGATATCGATGCCTATTTAAACCATATAGCAGGATTGCACTATCAGATGTATTTGTTTAATGAGCAGGGTGAAGGAACTTTATATGGGGAGCCGTTTCGGGAAACCGCTTTGGATTCAGGCACGATTTCTGGAGTTTTGCATGGCAAGACCTACCAAGGAATCGCCAGCTATAATAATGGGTTATTCATTACCGGATTTTTTGATGATGTATTAATCAATAGCATCGGTGTCCCAATTAATGTGGATGGCGAGAAACATGCCCTGTTTGTTCGGCCGAATATAGAATTGCAGTTTGGCGAAATACGCTTTTTCCTTGCCGTTTTGCTAATACTCACACTACTGCTCAGTTTTTTATTCGTGATCATCAATACACGTTTCATCGTCAAGCCAATTACGAAATTGACTGAAGCTACGAAGAGAATCGCTGATGGAGATTATGGCAGTGAATTGAATGTATCCCGACGTGATGAAATCGGGGATCTGGCAAAGCATTTTTCGAAAATGACCCAAAGTATCCAGCGGCTGGATGAAATGAGACAGGAGTTCGTATCGAACGTTTCTCATGAAATTCAATCGCCGCTTGCATCCATCCAAGGATTTTCGCAAACCCTGCAATCAGAGGAATTAACAAGGGAACAAAGAAATCAGTACTTGTCCATAATCGAAAAAGAGAGCAGGCGTATGTCTTTACTAAGTAAACAACTGCTTCAGCTAGCTTCGTTGGATAAAGAGGAAGATCCGCTGCAGCGGTCCAGTTTTGATTTGGCGCAGCAAATTCGGCAAGTGATGTTCATGCTGGAATGGAATTGGCGGGAGAAAGAAATGGTGATCGAAATGGATGTGCCTTCAATCATCGTTTTTGCAGATGAGAAACTTATGAGTCAAGTATGGACGAACTTGATAACCAACAGCATTAAATATTCCGAAATGCGCAGCACAATTTACATTCGCCTCAAAAAACTGGATCATTTTGTTGAAGTGATGATTTCAGATACGGGCCTGGGAATTTCGGAAGAAGACCTCCCGTATATCCTGGATCGGTTTTATAAAGTAGACAAAGTGAGGAATCGCAGTGAAACCGGCAGCGGCTTAGGGCTTTCAATTACGAAGAAGACGGTAGACCTGCATGGCGGAACGATTGAGGTTCAAAGCGAACTTGGCAAGGGAACCACTTTTTATATCCGTTTGCCCCTTATGTAATCATTCGTTCATCTTCCATTCATATTGGTTGATTACAATCAGTTCATACCGATCGAAGGCTTATGGATCGGTTAACAAAAGGAATGGGAGATGAAATCATGTTTTTAGCCATACGTGAACTGAAGCATTCAAAGCTACGTTATTCGCTGATTGGATTGATCATGGTATTGGTCGCTTTGCTTGTCTTTATCATTTCAGGATTAGCCAATGGTCTTTCTTCAGATAACGCTTCATCCATACAAAACATGAAGGCTGACTATTTCGTCATGGAGCATGACTCGAAAAACAAATTGAATCGGTCGATCATATCCATGGACACGCTGGATGAACTCCGGGCTTCACCGGATGTTCAAGCAGCAGAAGGTCTGGGGCAAATGATGAGCACCTTAAATCAAATCGGTTCAAATGAAAAAACGGATGTCACGATTTTTGCGACCAATGGCAAAGGTATTTTGGCACCGGAAGTCATGGAGGGAAAGATCTATGATGATAAGAGACAAGGCGAGGCTGTTGCCGATCGTTCCTTAAAAGAGGTTGGCTATAAGTTAGGCGATTCATTTCGAGATGATTGGTCAGGAAAGGTTTTCACCATAGTTGGTTTTACGGAAAAGCAATCTTACAGCCATTCGCCGGTTGTCTACATGAATGTTAACGGATGGAGGGAGATCAATCCGGCACTGAAAAATCAAGCGAAGAATTCGATCAGTGCGATAGCTGTGCAGATGGATGCGAAGGCAGAAGAAACTATACGTAAGTCATTATCTGAAGGCGTAACACTTCTATCAAAAGATGAATCGCTTCAGAGTATCCCAGGCTTCAAAGAGGAACAGGGCACATTGACGATGATGATTGCCTTCTTGTTTGTCATCGCAGCGTTTGTCTTGGCTGTATTCTTCTATGTGATAACCTTGCAGAAAACGAATCAATTCGGAGTCCTTAAAGCACTTGGTGCCAATACGGTTTATCTTGCAAAAAGCATTGTTGGCCAGGTCATGCTGCTTGCCGTTGTATGCATCGTTATCAGTGTGGCACTGACATATGGAGTCACTTTCATCATGCCAGAGGGGATGCCTTTTGAATTGCGTCCAGATCTGGTCATTAAATATTCCCTGTTACTTTTGGTTGTATCCGCATTGGGTTCACTGCTATCACTCTATCGAGTGGCGAAGATAGATGCGCTTCATGCAATAGGGAGGGTTTCATGATGGGTGATAAGCTATTGTTTGAAAACATCAGTAAAACTTATGGAGAAGGCGACAACATGGTGACGGCCCTTGATGATATTTCCCTAGCAGTGAGAGCGGGGGAATTCGTTGCCATCGCGGGACCATCTGGCTCAGGAAAAAGCACGTTCCTTTCCATAGCCGGTGCATTACTTTCCCCGAGTAAAGGCCGTATTCTCCTGGATGAGAAAGATATCACTTCATTACCTTCAAAGGAATTGACCCGGGTGCGTCTTGAAAAGATCGGATTCATTTTTCAAGCGGCGAACCTAGTGCCATATCTGACCGTGCGTGAACAGCTTCTGCTACTTTCTGAATTGATTGGCAAGCGGGATAAAAAAGCTGTGATAAAAGCGGATGATCTGCTTAGCCATCTTGGCCTTGAACATCGGGCAGATCACTTGCCGGAAGCGCTGTCAGGTGGAGAGCGGCAGCGTGTAGCCATCGGCCGTTCGCTTATGAATGATCCGGAAATCATTTTAGCCGATGAACCAACCGCAAGCCTGGATTCCAAAAGGGGCAGGGATGTGGTCGAAATGCTTGTGCATGAGGTGAAGGCAAGAAATAAAGCGGCGATCATGGTTACGCACGATGAAAGAATGTTGGATTTATGTGATCGGGTGATCCATATCATCGACGGCAAGATCTTTACAAATGGTGATACGGAAAAACGCGCGAACCTGCAATAAGTAGAATGGATAAGAGGAAAAATAGAGGCTGCTTTATTCCGGTAAGACGAGGAACGGGGCAGCCTATTTTGTTCATGTCTGTTTCCCTTTTTGAATCGAGACAATCGGTGAGGGGACAAATACAACTGAAAAGAAAAAATCTTTGAAGGAATCAGTGGCTTTCCATGTTACTATAGAGCAGTGAAATTAACCTATCTTTTCACATTAACCACACTTAAAGGAAGGTAATAACCATGAAAAAGATTTCTTTAGATGTTTTCTTTATAGTAATTGGGGCTTTTATATTCGCCTTGGCAATAAACCTTTTCGTTATTCCGAATGAACTGGGGGAAGGGGGAGTCACGGGGATAACGATCATTTTATTTTATCTTTTTGAATGGTCGCCGGGACTTTTAAGCTTGATCATCAATGCTTTCCTGCTCATTGTCGGTTATAAATATTTGTCGAAAATGACCACGATTTATACGATCGTTGCCGTTGCATTCAACTCGCTATTCCTTCATTTAACGGAGAGTTGGAATATATCTTCCGATGAAATTGTCATCAATGCGATATTTGGCGGAGTGTTTGCCGGTGCAGGAATTGGGATGATCATTCGAGTGGGCGGGACGACTGCCGGTACGACGATCCTCGCCAGAATCACGAATAAGTATTTGGGATGGAGCTTAAGTTATGGACTTCTGTTTTTCGATTTAATCGTTGCGTTCTCATCTTATTTCATCATTGGCGCAGAAGGACTTATGCTTACAATTCTAATGCTTTATATTGGAACGAAAACGATGGAATTCATCATAGAGGGCTTGAATCCGAAAAAAGCGATTACCATCATATCCAATGAAGCGGATCAGATTGCAAGTCAAGTAACCGTACTGATGGACAGAGGGGTAACCGTTTTTAGCGGTCATGGATACTACACGAAAGCTTCCAAGGATATTTTATATATCGTTATCAGCAAGCAGGAGGTCCTCAAGTTGAAACGGATCGTGAAGGCAACCGATAGCAATGCATTTATTGCCATTCATGATGTCCGTGACGTATTTGGTGAAGGATTCCTCGATATATCGAAGTCCTGAATGAATTGTTTTTAGCTGGCGGATAATGTGGTTTCGGAGTGATCTCATTCCGAAACCTTTTTTTATTGCTGTTATTCTATGTAGGAACCCTCGAATTTTGTCTGAAGGTGTCATGAAATATATTGTAAAATAATCTATATATTCAGAATAAAATGTTATATTATGTAATTCAGAAGTCATACAACCCTGACGAGTGCAGCCATTAATGATGGAGGTGTCCAAGATGATCCTTTTGAAAGTGGATGACAGGAAGTTTGGGAAGCATAATATCAAGTATAGTGTAGTAGATAAGGAAACGAATGAATTGATCATCAGTGGTGTGTTTGAAGAATTTGGACAAGCAAGCGACAAATATTATGAATTGAAAGATGAATACGGATCTTCCAATGTGAAAATGGTATTGAAATGAAAAAAAGGGGACCATTGGTTTACCCTTTTTTATTTTAGTAGATAAACATTATAATGCAAAAGGCCCGGATGATTATTTATTTTTATAATCACATATAGGAATAATTGCAGGTTTCCCCATCATATAATTAAGTTGAGAAGGCTTTCTTGTATCCTTTTTTTGCAAAAACCTACAAAAATATTGTAAAGTATGGAATTTGGTGGTAACATAAAGCGCATAAATGTAAACGTTTGCAAGGTAATTATGTAAGGAGGTGATGTTAGAGGTTCGGGATAGTATGCAAATATAGTAGATTAAAAGATTTTTATTTTCTTTTTTTATGCAAACGTTTTCTTAAAATTGCATGAATTTTATGAAAAAGGGAGAGTCGGTATGATGAAGCGTAAAAAATGGTACGGGGGAATCTTTTCTATTTTATTGATATTTAGCGTGATTTTGGCTGGGTGTTCTTCTTCGACTGGCGGGGACGGCGGCTCTGATAAGGTGACGCTCGATATATTTCAATTCAAGGTAGAGTTCAAGTCGCAATTCGAGACTTTGGCCAAGCAGTATGAAAAAGAAAATCCTGGTGTGAAGATCAAGATATCGACAGTCGGCGGCGGAAATGATTATAAATCAGCCATTACCGCAAAATTCGCTTCCGGTGAAGAACCAGCCGTTTTTAACATTGGCGGACCGGTGGATGTCGAACAATATAAAGATAGATTATTAGATTTAAAGGATACGAAGGCGGCAGAAGCAGCCCTTGATGGCACTTTGGATGGGGTGAAACAGGACGGGCAAGTTCTGGGCCTTCCATTCAACCAAGAAGGATACGGCTTGATTTATAATAAGCGGATTTTTAAAGAAGCCGGTATCAAGCCTGAAGAAATCACAAGCTATTCAGCGCTGGAGGCAGCGGTCAAGAAAATCGATTCACAGAAGAAAAAATTGAAGCTTGATGCCGTTTTCGCTTATCCGGTCAAGGAGAAGTGGGTGACAGGAAACCATCTATCCAATGTCTTTTTAGCTCCGGAGTTTGATGGGAATGTATTGGAAGTAAGCAAGTCCCCTACGGTTAAATTCACGGATGGTGATAAGTTCAAGCAACTTGTTGATATCCAAAATAAATATTCCGTCCAGCCGACAGCAAGTCTTGATTACTCCCAGCAAGTGGAGGAATTGTTCTCGCTGGAGAAAGTTGCAATCATTCAGCAAGGAAACTGGGTGTATAACACCGTGTATGACATGGATCCTGAGCTAGCGGAAAAAGGAATTGGCATAATCCCGATTCCTAATGGAGAAAAAGCTACGGGCATGCCTGTCGGCGTCCCTAACTATTGGGCAGTGAACAAGAAATCCGATGAAAAGGTACAGAAGGAAGCGAAGAAGTTCCTTGATTGGATGTATACATCTGACGAGGGGAAAAAGGCCGTTTTGGAAGACTTCAAATTCATTCCTGCATATGAAGGATATGATGTGGAAAAAATAGCCGATCCAATTTCAAAGGAAATCTATAAATATTCCCAAGCAGGAAATACGACAGGCTGGGTATTTAACGGTTATCCTGTCGGCTGGAATGATGAACTTGGTGCCAGCATCCAAAAATACGTAACTGGTAAGCTGACGTGGGAGGAATTTGTTAAGCAGAACATTGAAAATTGGGAAAAAATACGTAGCAAATAATGCTTGGAAATGGACAAATGACCAATCGGCATGAAGGCATGTCGATTGGTTGTTACTGATCGGATTGTACAAATGGGCTCTTCATTTTACTTAAAGCTATAACCCCCTTTTTCTACTACATTATTTTTTCAAAAGGAGGTCGGTTTCGTTGAGAAATCGGGATGCCGCATATTGGCTGTTTTTGACACCTGTTCTTGCTGCACTAATTTTGGTGGTGATCGTGCCGCTTATCTATGGTTTTTATTATTCCTTTACGAATTGGAACGGTCTTGGAACCCCGGACTTCATCGGGCTCAAGAATTATCTGGATTTGTTCACCGATAGAGGATTTCTGGATACATTTTGGTTCACCATTAAATTTTCCGTAGCCGCAATCGTGGTGATCAATATCATTGGATTAAGTTTGGCTCTAATCGTGACATCCAAAATCAAATCAAGCAACATCCTCCGGACAGTTTTCTTTATGCCCAATCTGATCGGCGGCTTGATCCTCGGTTTTATTTGGCAGTTCATATTCATTAAAGTCTTCGGTGCAATCGGTGATCTAACAGGCATCGAAGCATTTAATGGCTGGCTTTCAACGACAGAAACCGGGTTTTGGGGCTTGATCATATTAACGGCTTGGCAAATGGCCGGATATATCATGATCATCTATATCGCCTATTTGCAGGCTGTTCCTGAAGACTTGATCGAGGCGGCAAAGATCGATGGGGCCAACAGCTTCCAGCGCTTCCGCCATATTACCTTTCCGCTTGTGGCGCCTGCTTTTACCGTCAGCCTGTTTTTGACGCTGTCCCATTCTTTCAAGATTTATGATCAAAATCTTTCTTTGACGAACGGTGCTCCTTATAACTCAACCGAAATGGTCGCGATGAATATCGTGAAATCGGCCTTCACGGAAAATGACATGGCCTATGCACAGGCAAAAGCGGTTATCTTTTTCGTGATAGTGGCAGTCGTTTCGTTGACACAAGTGTATATCAATAAGAAAAGGGAGGTTGAGCTGTAATGAAGGAAAAATGGAAATTGTGGCTGCTTGGAATCATTGGCTTCATTTTGGCGATAGTATGGCTCACTCCGTTTTATTTAATGATTGTCAACGCATTTAAAATGAAGCGTGATATATTTGCCGATACCCTTGGTCTGCCGTCAGCCTGGACGATCGAAAACTTCGTTCAAGCTTTCGAGCAGCTGGATTTTCTCCGGACTTTATTCAATTCTTTGTTGATATCTGGTGTGAGTGTCGCCATCATCATCATCTTTTCGGCGATGGCAGCATATGCACTTTCGCGAAACAAAAGTAAAATAAGCTCCTTGCTTTTCTTCGTGTTTGTAGCAGCGATGCTGATTCCTTTTCAATCCGTAATGATACCGCTAGTTGCCCAATTCGGTCAGTTTGGGATGCTGAACAAGGGCGGTTTGATTTTCATGTATTTGGGATTCGGCTGCAGCCTTTCCATTTTCCTCTATCATGGTACCTTGAAGGGAATTCCGATCTCGCTGGATGAAGCGGCAAAAATAGATGGTGCAAACCGTTTTCAAGTATTTTGGCATATCATTTTTCCACTCTTGAAGCCAATGTCGATTACCGTTGGGATCTTAAATGTCATTTGGATATGGAACGACTACTTGCTGCCGTCCCTTGTAATAGGCGGCGCAGGCTCTGAGACCATCCCACTCAAATTGTTTTTCTTTTTCGGACAATATACGAAGCAATGGCATCTTGCCTTGGCTGGACTCACTTTATCGATCATTCCAGTGATCATCGCGTACTTTTTCGCTCAAAGGCAAATCATTAAAGGGATTGCAGATGGAGCCGTTAAATAACTATTCAAATATAGGGAATATTAAACCATATGCGGTGGACGGGGAGTGGTGATGAAGATGTCTGTAACAATAAAGGACGTCGCCAAAAAAGCGAATGTCGCTCCATCTACAGTATCGCGTGTAATCCATAACAGCCCGGCAATCAGTGAGAAGACTAAGCGTAAGGTACGCAAGGTATTAAAGGAAATGGGCTATCATATGAATGAAAACGCCAGGAACTTGGTCACGAAGTCTACCAAGGCCATTGGCATCGTCATGAAAAGCTCAGCGAAGGAATCACTTTATAATCCTTTTTTTCCAGAGGTGATCCGTGGGATCGGGGACTTCTGCAATAAAGAGGGTTTCAGTCTTTCCTTGACAACCGGTGAAACGGAGGATGCCATCTTTGAGGATGTCGTGAAGATGGTCCAAGGCAGAAGAGTGGATGGCATGATTGTTTTATACTCAAAGAAGGATGACAAGGTGGTCCCGTATCTGCTGAAACAGGGGTTTCCGTTTGTATTGATAGGAAAGCCAAGTACGAACATGACCGGCATCACCTTCATAGATAACGACAATGTTCAAGCAGCGACGGAGGTAACTGAGTTCGTGATCGGTCTTGGACATCAGCGAATCGCCTTTTTAGGAGGAAGCCCTGAGTTTGAGGTGATCTCCGACCGCTTGATGGGATTTCAGCAAGCGGTGGAACAGGCAGGGTTAGATGTACCTCAGGAATATATCAAATTGATTCCTTTGAATCGGATCGATGGAATAAAGGCAATAGACGATTTGCTTGGATTGAAAGAAGCACCGACCGCTTTTTTGGTTACGGATCTTTTGTTGGCCGTTCTTTTGCTCGGTTTGTTGGCTGAAAGGAATGTGAAAGTGCCCCAGCAGGTCAGTGTCGTCTGTTTCAATCATTCCGAATTCATCGAATTCTTAAGTACGCCGCTGACAACGGTTGATATCCATACGTATCAGTTAGGATACGAGGCAGCCAAATGCGTATTCGATTTAATTGCAAACCCCGAAATGATGGAAAAAAATATAAGGATTCCTACCAAAATCATCAAGCGTGAGTCGCATTTTGCTATCGAAAAGGAAATTAAAAGAAAAATGTAGAAATGTTTTCCCAATTAAAGCTTGATTTTTGTTCACTTAAATTTACAATAAAGATTATCACAAACATTTTTAATAATTCATACTATTTCGTTTAATGCGTGTGTTCAAATATTGGAATGTGCTTCGGTCAAGGGAAACGCAAACGTTTGCGTTAACGAAATTGAGGTATAGATTAACAAACGAGGCAGGGAGGGATTGTTCATGAGGGTCCTGGTATGGAATGAATTTCGCCATGAGAAGTCAAAGCCTGAAGTGGCCGAAGTATATCCTGAGGGAATTCATGGGGCGATAGCCGGTTTTTTACAAAGTGAACAGGTTGAGGTAAGGACCGCCACCCTTGATGAAGCAGAGCATGGGCTAACGGAAGAAGTACTGGAACAAACCGATGTACTTCTTTGGTGGGGGCATGTTGCACATGATGAAGTGCGGGATGAAATCGTTGCAAAGGTCCACAAGCGGGTACTCGAGGGAATGGGCCTCATCGTCCTCCATTCTGGTCATTTTTCGAAAATCTTCAAAACATTGATGGGTACGACTTGCGATTTGAAATGGCGTGTGGCCGACGAGAAGGAAAGACTTTGGGTAATCGATCCCAGCCACCCGATCGTTGAAGGAATCGGAGAATATATAGAGCTTGAGAAGGAAGAGATGTACGGGGAGCACTTCGATATTCCTGCACCAGATCAATTATTATTCGTCAGTTGGTTTGAAGGTGGGGAAATTTTCAGGAGCGGCTGCACGTATCAACGTGGAAAAGGGAGGATTTTTTATTTCCGGCCAGGTCATGAATCATATCCGACTTACCATAATCCGCAGATACAACGCGTCATCAAGAATGCCGTCAAATGGGTCAAGCCAGAGTTTGGCATGGTGACGAATTATGGCAGATCCGAACCGTTGGAATCCATCTCAGGCAAAGAGTGAAGTGAAGGAGAGAGCGTAATGGGCAAATTGAAGGTAGGAGTCATTGGATGCGGGAGCATTGCGAAAAATAGGCATTTTCCCGAGTATGAAGCAAATTTGCAAACAGAGATCATGGCCGTTTGCGATATTGTGCCAGACAGGGCGAATGCAGCAGCACAAAGGTATGGCGCGCGAGCATATACTGATTATATAGAACTTTTGAAGAATGAGGAGATTGAAGCGATCAGTGTATGTACACCGAACTACCTGCATGCACGCATTACCATTGCGGCATTGGAGGCAGGGAAGCATGTCCTTTGTGAAAAACCAATGGCCACTTCTTTGGATGACGCGGAAAAAATGAATGAGGCCGCAGCGAGAAACGGAAAAATCTTGATGATTGGTCATAATCAGCGATTCGTTCCCTCACACCAACGAGCAAAACAGCTTATCGAAAGTGGTGAGGTTGGAAAGGTCTATAGCTTCCGGACGGCTTTTGGACATTCCGGGCCAGAAACATGGAGCGTGGACGGACGAGAAAGCTGGTTTTTTAAAAAAGATCAGGCAGTCATTGGTGCGATGGGAGATTTAGGTGTTCATAAAGCTGATTTATTAAGGTATATCCTTGGAGAAGAATTTGTTGAGGTGGGGGCGTTTGTAGAAACGACTGCCAAGAAAAATACGGACGTCGATGACAGTGCGGCTTGTATTCTAAGGACTGCGAGCGGTATCATCGGTACCCTTACCGCCAGCTGGTCGTATGCGAAGGAAGACAATGCGACGGTCATTTATGCGGAGAAAGCCGTATTGCGCCTTGAAGACGATCCAACATATTCACTGATCATCCATCATGATAATGGAAAAACGGATACCATCCAATTAGGGAGTATCCAAACGAATGACTCCGAAGGACAGCATGACTCGGAAGTGATCAGCCACTTTGTAAAATGCGTGGCGGACAATGAGGAGCCCCTAGTCTCAGGAGTGGAAGGGTTAAAATCTTTAAAAGTCATTCTTGGCGCGATGGAATCAAATGCAACCCGAAAAATCATCCGCTTATAAAGGGGTTAACGATCATCATGTACAAATTGAAAATGGGTATTATCGGTGCTGGCGGAATTGCTCAAAAAAGACATATCCCAGCCTTTCAAAAATTTCAAGACAAAGTAGTTTTATACGCCATTCATGATATAGACGAGTCGAAGGCAAGAGATGTGGCAAGGGAATTTCATATCGAGAAGGTTTTCACCAACTACGAAGAAATGTTTGCAGAAGTGGATGCTGTCACGATTGCGACACCAAACAAATTTCATGCGGAGATCTCCATTGCCGCCCTGCAAGCTGGCGTACATGTACTCTGTGAAAAGCCGATGGCCATTACGACCGAGGAATGCAAGGCAATAACCGAGGCTGCCAATCTATCGGGTAAAGTGCTGTCGACCGCATATCATTACCGTTTCATGAAGGAAGCGCAGGCTGCCAAGAAAATGATTCAGGCAGGTGAAATCGGTGAGCCTTATGTTGCACGTGTACAGGCAATCAGGCGGCGCAAAGTCCCTGGCTGGGGAGTATTTACAAGCAAGGAATTGCAAGGCGGGGGAAGCGTGATCGATTACGGCTGCCATTTGCTTGATTTGGCCTTATGGCTCATGGATGACCCGGAACCGATTGAAATCGTAGGGTCGACATATAATTATGTCAGTAAGGGAGTCGATCAGGTCAATCTATGGGGGAATTTCGATGCCTCGGTATTTGAAGTGGATGACCATGCCACAGCTTATATCAAATTTGCCAATGGGGCGTCCCTATTGTTCGAAACCTCTTGGGCCGCGAATATTCGTGAGGAAGCCACGGTTTTGAGCCTATCCGGAACGCAGGGCGGACTGGATGTATTCCCGTTAGTCCTGAATCAGGCTAAGCACGGCATGCTTTTAAACAGTGAGGCCGTATGGATGCCAGGGGAGGATACACCGGATCTTCAACAGGCGGAGAACTTTATCAATAGCTGCTTAGGATTGGTGGAACCATTGGTAAAACCAGAGGAAGCCATGAAAGTTTCGAAAATAATCGAAGCCATTTATCAAAGCTCGGCAAGTGGGAAGGTCATGAGCATAAATTAAAAAAAGGTGAGGTGGAGCTTGTGAAATTAGGAATCTTTACAGTATTATTTGCTCAAAAATCATTCGAGGATATGCTTGATTATGTGGCGGATTCCGGTTTAAAAACAGTCGAAATCGGTACAGGCGGGTATCCAGGCAATATCCACTGTCCCCTCGATGAACTTCTTGAAAGTGAGGAAAAACGCCAAAAATACTTGGAATCCGTACAATCAAGAGGATTGTCAATCAGTGCGTTCAGCTGCCACGGCAATCCAATCTCACCGGACGAAGCATTCGCTAAAGAAAGTGACGAAACACTGATCAAAACGATCAAGCTGGCATCCCTGCTCAAGGTCCCTGTCGTCAATACCTTTTCAGGTACTGCGGGTGATCATGAAGGGGCAAAACATCCAAACTGGCCTGTCGCACCGTGGCCGAATGAGTATTCAGAAGTGCTGAAATGGCAGTGGGAAGAAAAATTGATTCCCTATTGGAAAAGAGTTGCTGCCATTGCCGATGAACATCATATAAAGATCGGGCTTGAGCTGCATGGGGGATTTCTCGTTCACACACCCTATACCCTGCTAAAGCTGCGCGAAGCTACATCTGAAGCCATTGGCGCTAACCTGGACCCAAGCCATCTGTGGTGGCAGGGCATCGAGCCGGTCGGCGCCATCAAGATTCTCGGCAAAGCGGGAGCCATTTACCATTTCCATGCGAAAGACACATACCTGGATCAGGATAACATCAATATGTATGGACTAACCGACATGCAGCCATACGGGAATGTCCAAAGCCGTGCCTGGAACTTCCGCTCGGTAGGGTGCGGACACAGCCTACAAGAATGGTCCGATATCATGAGCGCCCTCCGTACATACGGATACGACTATGTCGTCAGCATCGAACACGAAGATCCGCTGATGTCAGTCGAAGAAGGGTTCCAGCGAGCGGTAACCAATCTGAAAACGGTCCTCATCAATGAAAGTCCCACAGAATTATGGTGGGTATGAACAAACCATATCAAGCAGCCTAAAGCAGGTTGCTTTTTATTTATGTCTGAATCAGGCAAATGCTCGAATTCACAAATTGCGCCAAGACCAAATTCGCGAGTAAACAGGCCAAATTGGCGAGTAAAGCACCAAGCTCCCAAGAAATACGTTAATCTCACTAAAAATAAAAGATGCCCCATTTTTGGGGGCATCTCTTCTGTTCATTTTTGCCTAGGCGTGTAGTTCAATTCCGTAAATAATTCCTTCAGTTCATCCTCGGTCAGGTCACGCCATTGTCCGAGCGCCAGGCCGTCTAAATGGATGTTCATGATTCGGATTCGGTGCAAATCACGGACTTCATAGCCTAAAGCTGAGCACATGCGGCGGATTTGTCTGTTCAGTCCTTGCATCAAGGTGATGTTGAATGTGTATTTGGTCAATTGCTTAACTTTACAGGGAAGTGTTTTCGTATCCAAAATCTCTACGCCGGCTGACATTTCTTTAATGAATGAAGCGGTTAGCGGCTTATCCACGGTTACGATGTATTCTTTTTCATGTTTGTTCTCAGCACGAAGGATTTCATTTACGATATCTCCGTCATTCGTAAGCAGGATCAGGCCGCTTGAGTCTTTGTCGAGCCGGCCGATATGGAAAATGCGGAGCGGATGATTGACAAAGTCAACAATGTTTCCTTTAATATGTTTTTCCGTCGTACTAGTAATCCCGATCGGCTTATTCAGGGCAATGTAGACATTTTGTTGTTCCACTTTTATCGAATTGCCGTCTACACGAACATCATCACCCGATTGGGCTTGACTGCCAAGTTCAGCTATGGCTCCGTTAATCGTAACACGTCCTTCTGCAATCCATTTATCAGCGCCTCGTCTCGAGGTAATTCCTGATTCACTTATATATTTATTGATCCTCAACTAAAGCACACCTTTTCATTCGAATTTTCTTCTTTAAAGGATAACGTATATCATGCTAGCTAGACAAGGTTTGATGAGAATTTCCGGATATTTATTACATGGTTGTCGTGGCAGGCCGATAGGACGCTTTCTTTTGGCTTGTCAAATGGACACCGATGAAGAAGAGAAGACCGCCAAGGATCTGGAAGGTGGAGCCCGATTGACCTGCTATAAGAAGGCTAAGAATGGAGGCAAGGACGGCGATCGGATTGAGCAGGACTTCAGCCAGGCCTTGATGTGACGAAGCGTTATATTCCAAAATATGAATGAGCCTACAGATGGGGAAATCCCGAGATAAAAGAGACCTTCAATGGCTGAAATGATCGGGATGTTTTTTAGTTTTCTGCCGAACAGAAGGTTATCATTCAACTGGAAGATCTCCACGATATGCCTCCAATGAAACGCCGCATAAGGAAATGTAATTGCCCGCCAAAAAATAAAATGGCCTGGATAAGATATAAGGTAGTGGTAGCTGTCTTCATCAGCCTTCCTTTAAATCGTTTAATCTTCAGGAAAAAGCTGCTCAGCTTGAGCTGAACAGCCTATCCTTATCTGTTAAAAAGCAGATCATGCGAAGATGGCGCTGATTTCGGCAATTTCATCCATGGTCAGCTCGACATCCAAAGCCTTTAAGTTGCGTGTGACCTGTTCCGGTTTTTTTGCTCCGGGAATGAGTACATCGATTGAATGCCTGGTTAAATACCAAGCGAGTACCACATCTGCGACATCAGCATTCTTCCTGCTGGCAATGGCACGGACTTCTTCAACTTTTTGCAGGTTGCTGACAAATTCCTGACCTTGAAAGAGTGGGCTTTGTGCGCGTCCATCCTCGAATTTGGATTCTTGATTATATTTACCGCCAAGCAGCCCAGAAGCAAGGGGGAAATAGGGAATGAAAGAGATATTGTTTTCAGCAGTATATGGCAGCAAGTCCAGTTCCGCCTCGCGTTTGAATAAGTTATATTCGGATTGGAGGACATCGACATAGCCGTCTTTATTCGCTTCTTTTAATTGCTCGAACGTAAAATTGGAAACGCCGATTGCCTTGATTTTCCCGGCATCCCTCAATTCCTTCAAGGCACCTACCGCTTCATCCTTCGGTGTTCCTTCATCAGGGAAATGGATGTAGAATAAATCGATGTAATCGGTTTGAAGCCTTTTCAAGCTTGATTCCACCGCGCTTTTCAGGAAAGCGGGTGAATTATCAAGCACGACTTTGCCATCGACGAATTTGTGGGCTCCTTTAGTGGCAAGGACTACATTTTCACGTTTGCCCGTCTCTTTAAGAATTTCTCCGATAAGTTCCTCTGATCGCTCAGGACCGTAAATGAAGGCTGTGTCCCAAAAGTTAATCCCCTTTTCAAGCGCCGTTCTTAAGACATCTTTTCCGGTATCCTCGCTTAAATTGGGGAAAAGGTTATGTCCGCCAATGGCATTCGTGCCAAGGCCAATCGGATTAACGTACAATTCTGTTTTGCCAATACGGGTTTGCTTAGACATACTGCTTATCATCTCCTTTCCCTCATCATAACAAAAAGGTGGTGGTTATTTCCAAAATAAAGCAATATGGTCTCGAAGAAAATAAACGATAAAAACGTTCGCCGCCTCATATTTCGCCATAAAGGGGCAGGAAATTAGTCTGCATTTGGCGAAACTTCCTATATTCAGGGATAAAAGAACCGGAATAACTCCCTATTATCTTTCTAACCGCAACTATATTATAATAGAAGGCAGAACACTAAAGGAGATAACAGTATGTCTGAAAATAAAAAGTTAAGCCTGGCGGATGCGGTCAAACAAAAACTGGCTCAAAAGCAAGCAGGTTCAAGTAAAGATAAACTGGAAACCGGCGTAGTGAAGAAAACGAAACAGCTCAAAAGCCAGTTGACTAAAAAGCCGAATAACCAACGTAAGCGTACAGGGGTATAATCCTAATTCGTCAAGGGACAACGACTGTTCGGAGCTTATCAAAGAGCAGTGACCTTTCATGATGAAAAGGTGCTGCTTTTTTATATTTTTCAATTGGGAATTATTATTCGTTTTTTAATGGTTAAAGGGCCTGCTGTAACAGTGGGGCATGGATAAGGGCAAAAGGAAACATATTTTCTCGAATATGGAAATGACTTCTCTGTAACGGTTTATTAAAATCATTACAAATCCATTCACTTCTGTTTTAAAATTGTAAGAGTGGTGACATCTTGTTACCATATTGTTTTGTTAAAATAACATTTTAAGGTTTTAACAATAATTTTCTTAACTAAAGGAACGTATGGAGCTCTTTGCTCGGAAAGCTTCAGGAAGGCTCTAGCAAATCAGTGAACATCCTTTAATTGAAAATATGAAATATATCGGGGGAATAAAGATGGACGAACGTCTAATCGAAAAAAAATATTATGAAACGATGATTGAGGATGCAACGAAGCATCCAATTCAAGCTTTGGGTGAATTGTTTCTCGTGGAACAAAAAAAGGAAAGAGCGGATTTGACCGCAATTCGATATGCACAAGGGGAAGTATACTTTCAGCACCATGACTATGAAGCGGCCATTTTCAAATGGGAAAACATTGAAGGCGAGCTTGGATCGTGGGCGAAGAAAAATATCGCTGACGCCTATTTTGAACTGGAAATGTATTCAACGGCAGAAGATATCTATAAATCCGTGGTTACCGATGAAGCGGTGTTGAAAACGGAGGTTCTTTTGCAATTGTTTTCCCTTTACATAGTGGAATCAAGAAATGACCTGGCGTCCAAAGTCGTGAAGGAAGCCGTTGAGTTTCAACCGGATTACCCGAATGTCACGGAAATTGCACGCGCCTTTTTTGAAGAACAAAAGGATTGGAACAGCGCAGTGGTCCTAGCGTCGGACGAAAGTATCCGTACGGAATCAATGAGCTGGTTCGATGTGCTGAAAACATATATCCAGCAGGGAGTCGCTCAATCGATGGCTCCGGATTATTTTTCAAATGTCTTAGGTTCGCTATATGCGCTCGACCAGAATCGTTTCGAAAAAATGACGGTTGCCCTTTGGAAAAATTATAAATATACCGATTCGTATTTCGAATGGCTCAAAGTGATCAATAACTTGATAGAGATGATTGAATTAAATCAAGGAGACGTCTGGGAAGAGCTTACCGTCCTTTACCGGGATGCCTATGCAAGTCTGCTGGAAGGAACTCATTTGATCAAGGAGCTGAGTCCTGTCGTGCCAAGGCTCCTGGAAAACTGGCTGAAAATTGCAGATGGGGAGCTCTCGTTATTTGCAGCAGCCTCTGCGTTGTCCTGGAATGAAATATTCCCTGATACGATCAATGCACTGGTCATTCAGGATGCAGAAAGTCTGTTGGCGAAGTCCCCTAAATTGGGAGGCGGGCTAGAAGCTGGTGAAAAACTCTTCAATTCCATTATCCAGTGGGCTGAAGAGAATGATTTAAGGGTCGGCAACAAGCTGAAGTGGATGGTCGAGGGGCTTAAAGATACCGCCAATTTCAATCTGTTGCTAGTTGGGAGTGCAGGCAATGGCAAGACTTCCTTCATTCAGTCGATTGTCGGCGAGAGCATTGCTGCCGAAGATCATTCGTCCCTGGTCAGTGTTAAAGATGGAGATGATTTGGAAATCCTCGAAATCACGGACACAGAGCGCAAGGCTGTGATGGAATTAACGGAATTGGATGAAACGCGCCGTCAGCGGGGGACTATTGTCGATGTTACGCTTATTAGTGACTACCTGAAGAATAATCGCCTGAGGCTGTTGGATACCCCTGGATTCAATGGGGAAAAAAGCGTCGAATCTGATTTCCAAGGCTATTTGCATGGCAGTGATGGCCTATTGTTCGTCCTTGACGCACGGGCTCCTTTCACCGGAAGCGAACGGGATCTGTTATTGGAGATTCAAAAGCTGGCTCCGAAGCTGCCGATACACTTCTTGTTGAATAAGATGGATACGATTTACAGCGATCAAGTGGCAGTACGGATGGAAGACGAAACTTGGGATAAAGTGAATGCATATTTCCCGAATGCGAAAGTTTTCGCCTTCTCCAAGCTTTATGATAGCAAGCAGCAGCTGAAGGACCTTTCGGCTTTCCTTCAATCAAATTATCAAGATGGCAATTGGATGGAGAGAAGATCTGAAAAAATCCTTGCGTTCATTCGCAAAACTTTATCTTATTTGTTAGAAAAACGGGCCGCCAACGAGCGGAAATGTGAGCATTCCATCTCTTGGAATGAACAGATGGAGGTCAAGCTGAATGGCGCTGTCAACCAGCTGGCAGATTTGGAAAAAGAAAAAAGTGAAAATATCATAAGGGCGTACCGTTTGATTAAAGATGAAGTGAAAAATCAGCTTTCTTCCAACATCCCCGAATTACTGAGGGATTGCTCTAAATCGTTAACGGAAAGCAGTGATTTCAGTCAGGTCCATATCGAGTTGAATCAGGAAATGAATGATCGGATCCAAGCTTTCATTTCCGATAAAATCATGCCGCAATATTACCGTTCGCTGCAAGACTGGATTGCCAGCTCCCAAATGGAATTCTCACAAAGCCAGCAGTTTATGGATGAGATGAGTTCAGGATTCAATGAACTATACAAGGAAGAACGGATCATGCTTGCCGGGGACTTCAGGGTATTGGATGACTGGCGCCGTGATGCGGACCGGATGACAAGCAGCATCCGGATCGAAAACGTCAATATCTTATTGCGCAGGACGCCATCGCAGCTGCTGCTCAAAGGAGCAGGAAAACTATTTGGGGCGATTCCGCAAAATAAAGCCAATATGTACAATCGTTATAAGAAATACTTGGAAGGCGAAGATTACCAGGATGTAGCGGAGATGATAACGGATCGCTTCCTGACCCAATTCGGATTGTTTGAAAAATCCTTGGATCGGGACATCTCACTTTTCTATCGCAGCTCATTTGCCTTACTGCAAAAAACGATAGAACAAACGCAGACGGAAATTAAAGACTACCAGGCCGCCTTGGAGCATATGAAGGAAAACCCGGAAGTTTACCGTGACCCTATCACTCTGTTCGAAGTCAAATTGCGCCAGCTGGAGAGACTGGAAAAAATCGAGAAAAAGCGTCTAGCCCAACTGCAAAGAAAATAAATAGTCATGACGAACATTTCAAATATTCAAAAATCTATTGACTTTACGACTATATCCCTATAAAGTGGTAATTACGAAAAACGTAACACAATATATTCTCTTATCAAGAGTGGCGGAGGGACTGGCCCTAAGATGCCCAGCAACCGTTCCATTAGGAATTGGTGCTAAATCCTGCAAAACAGAAATGTTTTGACAGATAAGAGAGGGACAAGTCTGCAAAACAGCCGATTAAACCTCTCTATTACTAGAGAGGTTTTTATTTTAGGATTTACACCAACTTAACAGATAAGAATAATTGAAGAAAATGGGGGAAACAGGATGAGAAAGTCTATTAACGCTGCAATCATTACAGCTATCGCTTCTGCTTTGCTTTTAACGGGTTGCTCTTCAGGACAGAGTTCAACGGAACCGAAGCGAGAAGAAAAAGTTTCATTTGAAAATGTTCCAGAAAGATTTGCCGAGGGGGAAGGAGCCAAAATCAAAGTCATCCGTAAAATAGGCGGAGATGATCATACGGCCCAATATTTGGCTGGAGCGAAGGAAGAAGGGGAAGATCTGGGGTTCCAAGTGGATACATATACAGCAAATGGTGATACGGCCAAATTCCATGATGCCATAGCCCAGGCTTTGCAGCAGGATTATGACGGCTATATCATTTCCCATGGGGATGATGCAGCAACAGTCAATGATGTTCAAAAACTGGTTGATGCAGGAAAAAGCGTTGTCACCTTCGACTCCATAAGCGATTTATCCAAGATAGACGGTGTTACATTAACTTCACAGGATGATGAAGCGCTGGCAACACTTGCTTTTGATAAGTTGATAGAAGAACAGAAAGGTAAAGCGGCAATCGCCTATCTGTGGGTGGATGGTTTTCCCCCAATGGTGAGAAGAAATGCCGTCTATCAGGAAAAATTAAAAGAAAATCCTGGTATAAAAGAAGTCGAAAGGTTCGGGGTGGCATCTGCCGATACTTCGGTTCAGACACAGAATGCAGTAGCCGCAATGCTGAATAAATATCCTAAAGGTAAATTGGATGCCATTTTCGCAACATGGGATGCGTTTGCTATCGGAGCAGCCAGGGCGATAAAAGAAGCTGGCCGTGATGAGGTGAAGATATACGGAATTGACGTATCCAATGCAGATCTTCAGGAAATGCACTCTGCTGATAGCTCATGGTCCTACACGGCAGCAGTCGATCCAAAGTTGATCGGGGCTGTGAATATGAGGATATTGGCAAAAAAATTAGCGGGCGAGGATACGCCGCAAACATATGATTTAGAGGCTTCGCTCATTTCACAAAAGCAAATCCAGGCTTCAAAAGAAGCGGTAAACATGACGAACCTATCTGGAATTGTCGATGGATGGGGTGAATCCAGCGAATTTGAAGAAGATTGGATGAAAGTCTTGAAAGATCACTATAAAAAGTAAAAAAAGAGGCACTCTCTTTCCTATGAAGGGGAGTGTCTGTTCAGGTAGGGGGAATGGACATGGCCACACAACTTGAAATGAAAGGCATTTCGATTGAATTTCCTGGGGTCAAGGCGCTTAATGACGTTGATTTTTCGGTACGGTCAGGAACCGCCCATGCATTGGTCGGTGCAAACGGGGCAGGGAAATCCACGTTGATGAAAGTTTTATCAGGGGCACATGTTCATTATTCAGGTGACATTTATCTCGATGGGATGAAGCGGGAAATCCGTTCGCCAAAGGAAGCGCAGGAACATGGCATTCAAATCGTGTATCAGGAAGTGGATACGGCACTCATCCCATACTTAACCGTCGGTGAAAATGTAATGCTGAATGAAATGGTCCAAAACATGGGCAAGAAACAGCTGGTCAAATGGAAAGATCTGCACAGCACGGCCACACAGATTCTTGAAGATATGAACATTCATGTTCCTTCGAAAAAATTGGTGAAAGATCTGACCCTGGCCCAAAAGCAGATGGTCCTCATAGCCAGGGCCGTTTCGACTGAATGCAAATTCTTGATTCTCGACGAACCAACTGCCCCGTTAAGCCATACGGAGACCTCGGAACTTTTTCGAATTGTAAATGAATTAAAGCAAAAGGGTGTAGGAATCATTTTCATCTCCCATCGTCTCCCAGAAATTTTTAGGGTTTGTGAGGAAATCACGATCATGAGGAATGGAGAGCGTGTCGCCTGCCGAGAAATGGGCGATATCACCCAGAGTGAAGTGGTTGAGCTCATGCTTGGGAAAAGGATGGATGAACAGTTCCCGGAAGTGAATGCCGCAATTGGTGACGTCGTTCTGGAAGTGAAGGGATTATCAGACGCGGGGAAGATTAAGGATGTCAGTCTGCATTTGAAGGCAGGAGAGATAGTCGGCTTGGCAGGCTTGGTCGGGGCTGGGAAAACGGAGCTGTGTAAAGTCCTGTTTGGACATACTTCGATTAGTACGGGAAAAGTCATACTGAACGGCAGAAGGGTTTCCTTGAAATCACCGCATGATGCGGTAAAAAGCGGTTTGGCACTTGTACCGGAGGAACGCAGGAAAGAAGGGGTCCTTGTTCAGGAAACCGTTACGGCGAACTTGACTGCAGCCAGTATCGGCACATTCTGCAATACTTTCAGTGTTGTGGATCGTAAGGCGGAAAAGGAAAAAGCGAAGGAGATGATTGTGAGTCTCGGCATCAAGGCTTCCTCTGGTGAAGCGAAGGTCGAAAACCTTTCAGGAGGTAATCAGCAAAAGGTTGCCATCGGGAAGTGGCTTTTGGCGGATGCGGATGTATACATATTCGATGAACCGACAAAAGGGGTGGATGTTGGAGCAAAAAAGGATATATTCGAATTGATTGCAAAGCTTGCCAGGAAGGGGAAAGCGATCATTTATGCGTCCTCGGAGCTTTCCGAAATCATCGGCATTACCAATCGGACATATGTGTTATACGATGGAACAACGGTCATCGAACTACAAACAAAGAAAACCAATGAAGAAGAACTATTATTCTATTCAACAGGAGGAAAATAGGATGAACACAATCGTTCCTGTTACAGAGACCGCGAAAAAAAGAAAGGTGGAGTTGTTCGAGTTTTTCTATAAATACGGCACGATATTGACGATTATCCTTTTGATTGGAATCTTTGCCGCTTCCAATCCATCTTTCATTCAAACCAACAATCTGATCAATATCCTCCGCTCGATTTCAATCGTGACGATCATTGCGATCGGCATAACGATATCTTTAACGGTGGATGGATTCGACCTTTCCGTCGGTTCCGTCGCTTCATTGGCCAATGCAATCGTCATATCGATGTTTGTCTGGTTTTCGCAGGATACCCTGATTGCCATATTGGCTGCAATCGGTGCCTCACTTGTCGTAGGGGCCTTGAATTCGTTCATGATCGTTAAATTGAGAATCCCTGACATGCTGATGACATTGGCTACGATGTTCATTATTCAAGGCATAGCCCTTACCTATACAAAAGGGGCGACGGTTTCGCAAAATATGGTCATGCCTGATGGGACGTTCGCGACAGGACTGATCAGCCCGCTTTTCGCCAAAGTAGGCCAAGTACCATGGATTATTTTAATCATGGCAGTCATAGTGGTGACGACGCACATCTTTTTGACGTATACGAAGCACGGTCGTTATATGTACATAATCGGGGGAAATAAGGAAGCGGCAAGACTTTCCGGGATAGCGGTCAATAAATACAAGGTGCTGGCCTATCTCCTATCCGCTTTATTTGCCGCCATCGGGGGTATTGTCCTTGCTTCAAGGGTCATGACATCTGAAATCAATTCGGGGGCGCCGTATTTAATGGATGCCGTTGCAGCTGCCTTCATTGGTTCCTCCGTCTTGGGGGCCGGGAAACCGAATGCCTTCGGAACCTTTATTGGAGCCGTCCTGATCGGAATCCTGCAAAATGGGCTGATCATGATGTCGGTGCCCTACTATGCAATGGATATCGTCAAAGGAACAGTGCTGGCCCTTGCACTTGCGATTACCTATTATAAACAAAAACATTAATGTTCCCATGATATTTATACATCAGTCCCTTTGCCATCATGAGCATAGGGGCTGATGTCATTCAGGTCATAAAGGACTCATAATGAAATATGTGATTTAAAGGTGAGTTTTCTGCCCAGTTTCATCGGCATGGCCGAACATCGGATGAATACTGATTCATCTTGACTAGCTCCCAAGACCGGCATCGCAAGGGCGGTTCTACTTAGTGACATAGAAAAAACAGAACCCGTAGAATTTCAGGTTCTGTTGATGGCATTATTTGAAATTCCGCAATTCCTCATTGCCCTCGAACTTATTATCCTTCAATATGCCGATTTCCTCTATATGATTTCGGGCATTTTCATCTCCTAATCGATAAATGATGGCATAAAGTTTTTTCATGGCTGCATCGTATTTATCATTCGCACGGTCATGATGATAGAGGAGATAGGGCACATGTGAACGGGCATATGCTTCCGAATCATCTTTATGTTGCTCTTCTAAGCATTGTTTCAATTCCGCCAGTTCCTCATCCGTTGCGTGTATCGTGAAGCTTGGATTTTCTTCAAGTTTCTGTCCGAGTACATCGCCGCTGACCAAATCGACGTGGTAGGTCTGTTTTTCTTGCGTCATTTGCTGATCATCCTTTCAATCGTTTATCTATGATGTACCACTATTTGTAAAAGATAATCATAAAAGAGAACATTTCCATAAAAATAAAAGAAACCGGATCGTGATCAATCGTTTAAAATGGAAGTATAGAGTGGATAAAATGAGGAGTGATACGGTGAAGAAATCATTCGTGATCATTGTCTGGATGACATTGATTGCTTCAGGCTGCGTAACAAGAAATTTCGATTCGAATATGGAATTGGGGAGAAGCCAGTTACATGAGGAAAATTATTTAGAAGCCCACGAGGCATTTGAATTAGCCTATAAAGAAGCCAAAACAACAAAAGCGAAAGAATTAAAGGACCTGTCTGGCTTTCTAGCAAATGGTATGAAGAACTACGAGGAACAGGATTTTAAAGCGGCCCAGGCTGAATTTAAAGCGGCATCCGCCTACAAGGCAAAATCCAGCGAGGGGAAACATCTGGTTACAAAGGCAATGGAGATGGCATCCGAATCTCAATCCACCAGCATAGAACCAGGTGAGGGGAAGGGTGGAAATGACAATGCCGAGGAGTCTGCCGAGCCGAATTCGGAAGCGTTAGAAAGGAAGAAACCTTCCACCCTGGAGAAGCCGGCTGAACCGGTGAAGGAAAAAGCGTTGAGTGAACATCAGGCGGAGAAGCTTGTAAGAGACTACGTGGACATGGAAAAATTCCCGCATTTACAAATTGAATATGCTCGTTTGGATAAAAAGGGAAATTATATTTTCCAAGTTTTCGAAAGTGATCAAGAAAGTAAGGGCAGCGGTCACAGGGCGGTATGGGGCTGGTATGGTGTGAATGCTGAGACAAAAGAGGTATATGAAGTCATGGAGACATGACTCTGTGTGTAAAAGAGGCCCCCTGATGTGGCCTTTTTATTTTGCACCAGTGGATAATAGCGCGGAAAAACTTTGATTTTTTTAGAAAAGTCTGTACGGCCTTTACTTTCTTAAGAATTTTTTAATAATTGTCCTTTATGATAGAACCAATCAAAGGAATTCATAGGAGGGATTAAGATGGAGGATTATAATGGCAATGAGCAAGTCCGGGTGAAGGAAGAACGGAAAAAAGGAAAATCCCTTTGGAAGACTAGTCTTGTTTCCGGCACCGTTGCTTCCATGGTTACATCTTCTGTATTTATATTTGGCGGGGATTTCATAGATCAAGGAAAAAAATCAGTGGATGAATCAGCCCAAACGGCAAGTGTAGCGCAAACGGAAGGGGCAGAAAAGGAAGGGGTCACGCCGCAAAAGCTATCGACAAGTACTGATTCAAAGGATCGGGCAAATATGGTTGAGTCCGCATCGAAATCGATTGTCGGGGTCGTGAACTTACAGGATACACAAAACCAAAGCCCGTTCCAGCAGCAAAGCACGGAAAGTGAAAAGGTCGAGACCGGAACCGGATCAGGAGTCATTTATAAAAAAGCCAATGGAAAAGCCTATATCATTACGAACAACCATGTCATCGAAGGTGCAAAGGAAGTCGAAATTTCCTTGTATGATGGACAAAAGGCGACAGCTGCTGTTGTTGGCGCCGATGCTTTGACAGATTTGGCGGTTTTGACGATCGATGCTTCGAAGGCGCCGGATGGAATAAAGTTTGGGAATTCGGATAGCATGCGTCCAGGAGAAGAGGTGCTGGCCATCGGGAATCCACTTGGGCTTGATTTTTCACGTTCGGTTACACAGGGAATCGTCAGTGCGACGGGACGCTCCATTTCAGTCGATACATCGGATGGGGCTTGGGCATTGGATGTCATTCAAACGGATGCCGCGATAAATCCAGGGAATAGCGGCGGTGCACTGATCAACACGGCTGGCGAGGTTATCGGGATAAACAGTTTGAAGATATCCGAAAGCGGCGTGGAAGGCTTGGGCTTTGCCATACCAAGCAATGATGTGATCCCAGTCGTGACGGAACTGATCGAAAATGGGAAAATCACCCGCCCATACCTGGGTGTAAGCTTGGCCAGTATTGAAGAGCTGCCGCAGTATTACCTTCAAGATGTACCAGAGGCTGCGAAAACAGGTGTAATGATCACATGTGTAGAAGCTGGATCGGCTGCTGAGAAGGGCGGACTTAAGCAACAGGATATCATCATGGAAATGGATGGAACTAAAATCAGTACGGCTGCTGAATTAAGGAAATACTTATACACCGATAAAAAAATCGGCGATAAAGTGAAGGTTAAGGTGTATCGTGGCAAAGAAGAGAAAACGGCAACGATTACTTTGCAGAAGTCATAGTTAGAGTTGAGGACCCCTGAAGATCCATTCAGGGGTCTTTTATTGAAAAGTTGAGCCATCCTGGCAGTTGGTGTATAGAAGAGGGGGATATCGGAGAAAATTAATAGTGTATTTATCCTGTTTTGCAGAAATTTCCATCTAGTCATGAATGCCTAAAGGCAAGCAGTGGCTTCGTCTAATTGTCAAGATTTTCTACTGTTTATATGTTGAAAATTAGAAAAGATTTGACAAATTTGTGAATTATCATAAAATAGAAAGAAAGGGGATGAAATTATGGAAGCTAATCAGAAGATGTTGGATGCAGTGAGATGGGTATCGGGCACAGGTTGTGTAATCGGAATTTTCATTTTTTGTTTAAGTTTTTTTGTAAGCGATTACAATAGAGATTATATCTTAACTGCTGTTGGTATGGCTATCACATTAAGCGCAGCTGCCATTTTCCTAGTTGGTATATTTTTTGTCCTGACAGAAGAAATGGTTATGAATACACATAAAGGTGAAAGAGTTGAACCGGAGACGACCAAGATCATCAAAATAAAAACAAAAGCGAAAACAAAAAGAAGAAGGGTGTCGATATGACACCCTTCTTTTTATACTATTATTGGTAACCCCAAATCATTGTAAGCAGTGTACCGAATATGGTAACCAAAGCAATGAATAGAGCGTAGTAAACGTTTGTGTAGATGGCTTTCTTATCCTCGGATTCACCAGCATGCATGAACATGACCAGCTGAACGCCGGCTTGCATGAATGCAGTCACTAAAAGGACGATCATACCGGTTTTAAAAGAAAGTTCATATACAACTACACCAAGAGCAACGGCTGTAAGAACCATGGAGAATATGAATCCCATAACATGTCCACGTGGGAATAGCTGTTTCATATTCATATTACATCATTCCTTTCAGATAGACGAAGCTGAAAATGAAGATCCAAACAACGTCTAGGAAATGCCAGTATAGAGAGTAGATGAACGCTTTGTTCGTAGTTTCCGGTGTCAAACCGCGCTTCTTGACTTGAAGCACGATGAATGTTCCCCAGAATAAACCGAGCGTTACGTGAGCTCCATGCGTTCCAAGCAATGTTAACAAGATGGATGTGAACGCACTTACTTGCAGTCCTGCACCGATATGAACATAGTGCTTGAACTCGAAGATCTCAGTGCCAAGGAATCCTGCCCCAAGCGCAAGAGTGATGATGAAGAATACCATCATTGCATTCTTGCTGCCATGGCGCATTGCATTAATTCCAAGACCGATGGTGAAACTACTAGTCAATAGCAGGATCGTTTCAATCAGGACTGGTGTAACCTCGAAGATATCTCCACCAATAGGGCCATTTCCGGTCCTGTTAACTAGTGTGAAGTACGTTGCAAACAATGTTGCGAAAAGCGCGATTTCAGCTCCAAGGAAAATCCAGAAACCTAAAATCTTTAATCGATTTTCTTCTGTACTATATTCAAGTGGCAGCGAGTTATCTATTTTCATGCGTTAGCACCTCGCAATTTTTTTTCTGTTTCTTCTATCTCTTCAACGGAGATGTGATGACCGTGATCTTTTTCAAATGAACGGTGGGCCATGCAAGCAAAGATTCCAAGTGTCGCAATGATTGCGAAGATCCACATGCTGAATACCATTGCAAATCCCCATACGAAGAAGATGATACCCAGTACGAACGGAACGCCGCTGTTATTTGGCATATGAATTTCTTTGTACTTGCCTTTGAACAATGCCGGACCATTATTTTTTGAGTCCCAGAATGCTTGTGAAGAATCAACTTCTGGTACGATAGCGAAGTTGTATTCCGGAACTGGACTGTGTGTAGCCCATTCCAATGAACGTGCATTCCAAGGATCGCTTGTGATATTCCTTGGCGCATAACGAGTGCTCCAGTAAATATTGTACACAAGGAATGCGAAACCGATCAATAAACCAAGTGCACCGACGAATGAAAGCATGTTCAATGGACCATATCCTGTTGCTTCTGAATATGTGTACATACGACGTGCTTGACCATCCAAACCTGTGATGAACATAGGGAAGAATGTTACGTTAAATCCGACTACGATGAACCAGAAAGCCCATTTCCCAATTCTTTCGCTCAATTGGAAGTTGAAGATTTTTGGCCACCAGTACGTAAATCCAGCCAGTACGGCAAACACTGTACCCGGAATCAATACGTAGTGGAAATGCGCCACCAAGAACATTGTGTTGTGATATTGGTAATCGGCACTTGCCATTGCAAGCATGACACCCGTTACCCCACCGATCGTGAAGATCGGAATGAAAGCTAAAGAGTAAAGCATTGGAACGGTAAATTCGATTTTCCCTCTCCAAAGCGTGAATAACCAGTTAAAGATCTTGATTCCCGTCGGAACGGCAATCGCCATCGTCGTAATCGAGAAGATACCGTTAACCATTGCACCGTGACCCATCGTGAAGAAATGGTGAGCCCATACAACGAATGATAGAACGGAAATGGCAACCATAGAGACAACCATTGATTTATAACCATAAAGGTTACGACGTGCAAAAGTAGAAATGATCTCACTGTATATACCGAAGGCAGGCAAGATAACGATATAAACCTCAGGGTGTCCCCAAATCCAGAACAAGTTAGCCCAGAGCATATCCGATCCGCCGTTAGCCATTGTAAAGAAATTAGTTCCAAACAAACGGTCCATTGTCATTAACGCAAGTGCCACTGTCAAAACAGGGAAAGCGAAGACGATGATAAGGTTCGTGATAAGGATTGACCATGTGAACATCGGCATTTTCATCAATGTCATACCAGGTGCTCTCATTTTCAAAATTGTTACGATAAAGTTGATACCAGTCATTAATGTACCGATACCTGCGATTTGAATCGCTATTGCGTAATAGTTCATCCCAACGGATTCACTGAATTCGACACTCGCTAACGGGAAGTAAGCTGTCCAACCTGCATCAGGAGAACCACCGACTACGAACGAGATGTTGAATAACATCGCTCCCCAGAAGAACAACCAGAAAGAAACTGCGTTCAAACGAGGGAAAGCTACGTCACGTGCTCCAATTTGTAGAGGAGTGACGATATTCATTAAACCGATAATGAATGGCATGGCCATGAACAGGATCATAACGACCCCGTGTGTTGTGAAAATTTCATTGTAATGCTGACCATCCAACAATCCATTATCAGGTATTGCTGTTTGAGCACGCATCAATATTGCGTCGGCTCCACCACGGAAAAGCATAAGTAGTGCAGCGAGAATGTACATGATACCAATACGTTTATGGTCAACCGTTGTGAACCACTCGCGCCATAGGTAGCCCCACTTTTTAAAATAGGTTACGCCTACTAGTATTGCAAGTACTGTAACCGCGATTGCGATCTGTGAACCGACAATCATAGGGGAGCTGTGTGGTACGGCAAATCTATCAAAGTAATCCATACTCTTTGTGACTCCTTTCGAAAAGTTATTCTAAATAACTGCTTTTAATTTTAAATCTTAATGTTGATGCTCTGTTTCTGCTTCATCTGCTTTTTTTGAATCTTCGTGTTTTGAGTGTTCTGAGTGTTTAGATTCTCCATTGCCTGAAGCACCGTGATTGTGTTCAGGAGCAGGTCTGAAGTCAAGATGTGTTCCGTTGAATGTGTATTGTCCAACGTGACCTGGTTCCAATAGCTTATCAAATTCACTTTCCGTCAATTTCTTAGCGGTACCATGAATTTCATCAACCCACTTCGTGTATTCCTCTTCAGGCATTGCCTTGACATTGAAAGTATGCTCAGCGAAACCTGAACCACTGAAGTTGGCGTTTCTTCCCATATACTCACCAGGTGTTTCTGCTGCTAAGTGTAAAGTGTTGACCATGTCACTCATCGCATATTTTTGTCCGCCTAGCTGTGGAATCCAGAAGCTTGAGATTGGTCCGTAAGAATAAAGCTTAAATTCGATTGGTCGGTTTGTTGGTAAGAACAAGTAGTTTACTGTTTCGATATCCTCTTCTGGATAACTGAAATGCCACTTCCAATTTGAAGATGCAGCATAAATGATTAATGGTTCTTGATCTTCATATCCTTTTGGTGTAGCCTCGACTTCATTTGTCGAGCGAACACTGACAACGGAAAGGAATATGACGATAAGGATCGGAATGATTGTCCAGATCGCTTCGAGAACGTGACTTCCCTCCACGTGAGGTGGTACATAGTCATCGCTTGACTTGGAAGCGCGGTATTTAAATAACATAATTGCATAGAGAATGACAACGACTAAGACAATAACCAACATCGTCCAAATTGATATCATGATCACATTAGCTTGGTTTGCTGCTACAGGACCCTTTGGATCGAGTACAGCTAATGGGTTGTCGCAACCAGTTAGTACGGTGGCGATGGAAAAAATTATAGTTAATAAAGCCCATTTCATTTTCATATAGATACCCCTTTCTTTCTTTATTGGAAATTCTAAATAACAAGTTATTCAGAGTGAGTGTTACATTGTTCACAAACTGACGTCTCTATATTAGTATCATATATGGAAAAAAACAATCAAAAGTGACATATGTCACAAAAAGTTCATGAAGAGATAGTGAAAGAATGCGATATGAGCTTATTAGTTGGATATATAATAAGAAAAGAAGTATAATAGCGTATTAGTTTATTTCAATTTAAGGCTGTTTTCAATTGAAATTTGTTCTCAAAAGAACCGTTCGTGAATTGGTAAAATTTCAAGAAAATTACATTAGAATAATATTACATATGAAAGTGATGAATAAGACGAGGGTTATAAGGGTTTTATTTGTTTTTTAATATAAAAAGACACCGGATTACCGATCGAATAAATTGAGGAATTTAGGCCTAAAGGCAATAAAAAAAGCAGGTATCTAAAAACGATGCCTGCTTTTTTTATTCACTCCATTGCTTCTGGACTTGATGAAGGGCCTGTTGTAAAATTTGTTCCTGATTTGCACTAGGTTCCGTGAGGACGTTCGTTTGATAGGATTTCCCTTTATAATCAACTTTCACTGTAACTTTTACCATGATTCATTCTTCCTTTCTTGTCTTGTATACTTAGTTTAGCATGAGGGGAGTACACTTCATGTATACCCAGGGGAGTGGATTTCTCAAACATTTCGAAGGGAACGAGGTTGTATGACTTAATATTCATAATTATCTGATATTTTATGAAAATTGTCAATATTTTTATGAGGATTAGGACATTAAAAGTGAAGTTTCAGCGCCGGATAGTGAAAATCAGTCAAAAAAAATGAAAACGGCCCTGCTTTGTTTTGGAAGCAGGGTCGTTTCTTTATATTTTGGTTAAGATAATTCCAATCAAGGCTGCTAAAACACCGGCTATTTGATAGGACTTTAGTTTTTCCTTGAATAAATAACAACCGGCAAAAACCACGATTAAACAGTTCAGGCTCACCACGGGAAAAATGATGCTGGCAATTCCGGTATTTAAAGCGAAGAAATAACATACATAAGCAATGATGCTCAATAAGCCCACAAGAGAGCCGATTTTCACTTCGTTTAACTTGAGCTTTTCATTCTTCATGCCCGATGCCGCCATCAAATAAAGTGTTCCGCCGCCATACATCGATATCAGGATATCAAGTGAGTTCAGATGCAGGCGCGTGGTCGTTGTCATTAAGATCCCGAGTACACCAAATGAGAATATTGCAAATATTGTATGCATCATCCAGGGCAAATATTGATGATTGCCCTTGGCGTTAGGGGTATACTGAATGACAAGGGTGGCAAGGAGCATGCAGGCGATCCCGGTCCACTGCAACGAAGAAATATGTTCATGAAAAATGATCGCAGCACAAAGGATGGGGAAAATAGCATTGGCCGCAATCAACGGTGATGTCAAACTGGCCGGCCCTTTTTCAAATGCACTGCCCATTTGGATATTCCCGTTAGCATTAAGGATCCCAATTGCAGCTCCGAGCAAGATGGATAGCCAATTAGTCGTCAAACCATCCACAATTCCGCCATACATAAGTGCCATGATGAAGGCCGTAAAATAAAAGAAAAATTGGATATGTACCTTGGAGTAACCTTTTCCGCTGCTCCATTTGAAAATGCTGTTATTGATACCGAAACATATACTGGTGATGAGTGCTGCAAAAATCCACATTTGTATACTCTCTTCCTTCAGGTAGGATATCTTCAATTCCATTTTAAGTGGAATATAGGCAGGAATCAAACTCATTTTACAAGAGTTGGATTGACAGATGTGATATTTTTTTTTATATTTACTTTGACTATTACAAATATATTTCCCGATAATGGGAGAGGTTCATAGCATCACCCTCTTAAAAAAACTATGGCTTTGATATTTTTCGCGAATCAACCATATCTTTTTAGAGATATGGTTTTTTGTTATATAGAGGCCCATTTTATGAATCTCCCCCGACAAGCGTGGAAGAGGAGGACTTTTTATGTCTGGAAGAAAAGAAGAAGAATTAAAGGAAATTACATTACTTGGGAATCAAGGAACGAAATATACATTCGACTACGCTCCAGAAATTCTCGAGTCGTTCGATAACAAGCACCCTAACCGCGATTATTTCGTCAAATTCAATTGCCCGGAGTTCACTAGCTTATGTCCAATAACCGGACAACCGGACTTTGCAACCATATACATCAGCTATATTCCAAGCGTGAAGATGGTCGAGAGCAAGTCCTTGAAGCTTTATTTATTCTCATTCCGTAACCACGGCGATTTCCATGAAGATTGCATGAACATCATCATGAATGACCTCATTAAATTGATGGACCCGAAATATATTGAAGTCTGGGGCAAGTTCACACCGAGAGGCGGTATTTCCATCGATCCATACACAAACTATGGAAAACCAGGGACGAAGTATGAAGAAATGGCGCATTACCGCTTGATGAATCATGACTTATACCCTGAAACTGTAGATAATCGTTAAAAGGCAGAAAAAACAAAAGGGTTTCGAAAAACTTTCCTTCCGAAACCCTTTTGAATAGTATTGGTTCCCCCTTTAATCCACGCATTCAGGTGTTCATCCATATCGAAGAACCGCTAATCCTTCTTTTCGCTCCGCATTTTATCTAGTCCACATTCCTCAGATGATTCGCTTCTTCCTATATTGTTACCAACTGTGGCCGGCATCTTTTACTAATGATGAAAATGAATAAGAGGCTCCAGGACTGCCCCTTGATAAGCGAGTGCCAGCAGCGGAAAGCAACGGTCCAATTCCCCCCCACAGAACCATAGTCAATGGGTAATCTATCTTTTTTTCAAGCACAGCGGAATGAAACGTTCAAACTCCAAATTCTTCAAAGTGGAGAGTGGTGGAAACATCCAGATTTATTGCGAGGCTCATGGAGAAGGGGGAAACATACATATGCTTTTTTCCTTTATCTATCGTAGAGTTTCATTAGTGATTTGTCCTTTTTAAAAATACAAATGTCCTCCTATAATGGAATTATTACTTGATTGTTTCGTTGAAAAACGTAATAATAGGGAGAGTGAATGTTGACAGAATTTTTTTAATAATAGGGGATGTCGAGATGAAGGTTGCGAAGTTTGGCGGGAGTTCACTGGCGTCAGGTGAACAAATAAAGAAGGTATTCGAAATTGTGGCAGCAGATCCGGAGAGGAAGTTTGTCGTCGTTTCGGCCCCCGGGAAACGCAATTCCGATGATATAAAGGTGACGGATTTATTGATCGAGGCTGCAAAGCAGCAGCTGCGCGGGGATAATGGCGAACCTTTAATCGAAGATGTGGTCGCCCGTTATGGAAGTATCGCTAAGGAGCTGGATATATCCGAGGAAGTCATCACGGGGATCCGCGAAGATTTACAAGCACTGTTGCATGCAGATCAATCCAAGCCAAAGCGTTATTTGGATGCTTTAAAGGCAAGTGGCGAGGATAATAATGCGAAGCTGATTGCCGCCTATTTTCAAAGGCGGGGTGTCGAAGCGCAATATGTCAATCCGAAGAAAGCTGGCTTGATCGTATCGGATGAAGATGGATATACCCAGGTGCTGCCGGAATCGTATGATCGGTTATATGATCTGCGTGATGAGCCGGGAATCGTCGTATTTCCAGGGTTTTTCGGATATACGTTAGATGGTGATGTTTTAACGTTTTCAAGAAGCGGCTCTGACATTACGGGCTCGATTCTTGCAAATGGCGTCAAAGCCGAATTGTATGAAAACTTTACCGATGTGGATGCCGTATATGCGGTTAATCCAAATGTGGTATCCAATCCGAAGGGGATCAGGGAATTAACGTATCGAGAAATGCGTGAGCTTTCTTATGCCGGTTTCTCGGTATTCCATGATGAGGCGCT
>NZ_PHNG01000789.1:0-21250 GCF_002803435.1 Bacillus sp. mrc49
TCATTTAGCTGAATCCTTCCATCTTCTCGTGTGAAGGTAGCTCGGTTTTTTAAGTTATATTTGCAAAATACAACTTAAAATATATGCAAATTATCGGTAAAAGCGAGAGAAAAAGAATCAAAATATACTTATCATCCTAGGTCTTATAGTTCATGGACTTGATTTTGCACACTTACCGTAAATCACTTACTTTGTCATCCAAACATGCATCACGGAAAACAGCTGTTCCAATTTCAATGGTTTGCTAATATAGTCTGACGCACCTGATTCCAGGCATTTTTTCCGGTCATCTTTCATCGCCTTTGCAGTCAGGGAGATAATCGGAAGATCCGCAAATTCTTTTATGTCACGAATCCGCTTCATCGTTTCGTAACCATCCATCTCAGGCATCATGATATCCATCAAAATGAGGTCTATCCCTTTATTTTTGTCTAGTACATCCAGGCATTCAAGGCCATTATTCGCAATCAGGATCTTCATCCCTTTACTTTCAAGAGCTCTTCTTAATGCAAAAATATTACGGTGATCATCATCGGTGATTAGAACCGTCTTGCCATAGAAAACATTATTTTCATCGGCCAATTCTTCATTTGACTTGGTATGTTCCACTTCCGGAACTGCCGCTATTGCTGAATTAGACTGTTCAAGAGTTGCTGCTACTTCTGCGGATGCTTGTAAAAATGTTTCACGGGAGATACTTTCTTCGGTAATACTCGGAATGAGAAGAGCGAACGTACTTCCTTTTCCTTCTTCACTATCAAGCTGGATTCTGCCACCTAAAAGTTTTGCAAATTCAGTGCTGATGGACAACCCTAGACCTGTACCGCCATATTTTCTGCTCGTAGCTCCTTCTCCTTGTTGGAATGCTTCAAAGATCAGGGCATGTGTTTCTTTTGGAATGCCAATTCCCGTATCCGTAACCGAAATCTCTAGCCAATAATCGACACCCGTGTAGTTCACGTTCGTCAGCACTTTCTTGATTTGGACGGATACAGAACCCTTCTCTGTGAACTTGAAGGCATTCGAGAGCAGATTTTTAATGATTTGCTGGAAACGCTTCTCATCGGTTTGGAAAATGGTCGGTACATCCGGGCTCATAGTTATATGAAAGTTAAGGCCCTTCTGATTCGCAATATGTGAGAAATTCCTCTCTAAACTGGCAGGAAGTTCACTTATATTCACTTCACTTAGCGTAAGCTCAAGCTTTCCAGCTTCAACTTTTGAAAGATCTAGAATATCATTGATCAAGTTTAACAAGTCTTGACCAGAAGAATGAATGACTCCAGCAAACTCTAATTCTTCTTCTGATAGAGAACGCGTGTTATTTTCAGTAAGCATCTCAGATAGGATCAAAATACTATTTAACGGAGTGCGTAGTTCATGAGACATGTTCGCCAGGAATTCCGATTTGTATTTAGAACTAATCGTAAGCTGTTTCGCCTTCTCTTCAAGATCTTTCTTTGCGATTTCAAGATCTCTTGACTTTTCTTCCGCTTCTTGTGAACGATTTTTCAGCTGCTCATTGATCATCTGTAATTCTTCTGACTGCATCTGCAGTTCCTCAGACTGACTCTGCATTTCTTCAGATTGTGCCTGAAGTTCTTCGGTCATCGTCTGAGATTCAGTTAATAGTCGTGCAATCTCCATGCGATCGATGACACTATTGATGGTTAACCCGAATGTTTCAAGTACAGTGTCTATAAAAGCGATATGCTGTCCCGTAAATTCATTAAGGCTCGCAAGTTCAAATACGGCGATGACTTCCCCTTCATGAATGATCGGAGCGATCAGAATACTTCTCGGCCTTGTTTCTCCTAATCCAGAAGAAATCAACTGATAGTCTGCTTCCATTCCATTGATTACTTGTATTCGTTTTTCAAGTGCACATTGGCCGATCAAGCCTTGTCCAAGATTGAAACTCTCTCTTCCTGCATCCTCCACCGAATCTGCAAAGGAAGCCTTTTTTACGAACTTAGTCCCTTTTTCTTTTCCTTCTTTACTATAAAAAGCTCCAAATGATGAACCCGTTATTTTAGCGGCACCGGATAGAAATGTCTCCGCAAGGTTCTCCAAAGAAGATATGCCTTGGTTCTTACTTACGACATTTGTAACACTCGTTTGCAGCCAATCCCGTTCTTCAAATGAATTCAGAAGTTCGTTCGTCGCTTCTCCAAGATCCCGAATCTCATCGTTGGTCTTAACGTGAATCCGCCCGCTCAAGTCACTGCCGTTCGCCATTGCACGGATGCTTGCCACAACCGCTTTTAACGTTTTGAGGATAGATCCGGATATAATCATCGCGAGGACAACAGAAGCAATGATGACGAAGGCTAACATGCTAAAGAGACCAATTTTCAGATTGAGGTTCTGATCGTTCAAACTCTCCGCACGTTGTTCCGTAAGCGCTTTTTCCTTATTTCGGAAGGTTTCAAATTGGATCAAGACGTTATCGATCTCTTCTTTTCCCCGTTCTTCTTTAAAAAATTCGCGAATACCCGCTGTATCGTTCTGCTCCTTCAGCTTAATGAACGGATCACCTGCGACCGCTACCCATTGCTTGATGCTTTCATTAATCGAATCAAGCACTTTTTGCTGTTTCGGATTGTCGGATAGAAGCTCCCTAAGTGCATTGTAATCACTTCTCAATTGGGCACGCGTCTCATTATACGGCTCTAAATAGCTCTGCTCTCCCGTAATAATATAAGCTCGCTGACCCGATTCCAGCTTTAAAAGATCTTTTTCAATTCGATTTGTGATATCTCTAACCGCGAAATCATGCTCGACGATAAAGTTTCTTTCCGTGTTCATCGTATCTAACTGTTTCATTACAGCCCAAATAGACGCAATTAAACAAATGATTACAACAATATACCCAGTAATAATCTTCTGGCGTATTCCAAATCTAAAATTATTCATCCATGCTTGCCTGCCTTTTAATAACATAATTTCTTTTAATTATAATATGTTCTACAAGATATAGATAGCTCTTAAGCATGTATATGTTTGATAGTAGGACAAGCACGCACGTATTCGAAGGAAACACTTCAAATAGGCTTGGTGACAGGATTCTTTTTGTAGCTCGCAACTTATAGCACGGACTTTGTATAACCCTGTTAAACATGTTTGCTTTAAAACTTTATTGTACTTAAATCAAATTCGGACTTCCTCATCTCCCGGAACTATATGCCTGTCTTTCTATGAAACTGGATGTATCAAGTTTCCCTTTCAACAACAATAAATCCTCCCCTAAGTAAACCACGGGAGGCCTCAAATTTGAAGATATTCACATGTTTGGTGAGCTTTCATGAATCATACACCATCGAAAATGTTTCGTGGCCAAAAAATTGGTAGCACCTGACTGAAATAGTCGGGTGCTACACCATAAAATATCAATCTACTCGTTATCTTCAGCGGCACCCACGCTCTTTATGGAACGATGAAGGGTAAAACTTTCTCTACACTTCGCAAATTTCTTGTTAAGGCAAATACCTTCTTGCACCTGATAATTCCTCTATATACCCTTTAGTATTAACAGGAATGATTTCAACATTTTTCTTTGAGTTTGGCGAATGAATCATCATACCATTTCCCGCGTACATCGCTACATGGTGTACACTTCCTTTTCCATTATCATGAGCAAAGAAAAGTAAGTCCCCCGGCTGGAGATCATCAAATTCAACTGAGACACCATTTTTTGCTTGGACACTGGAATCCCTTGGTATGGTAATTCCGTATGATTGATACATCGTAAAGGTAAATCCTGAACAATCAAAACCAAAGCCGCTCATGCCGGCCCATAAATAATGCAATCCAAGAAATTTTTTTCCTGTTTCTACTAATTCATCCCCTGTTGGCGCAGGAATTTCAGCTGTTGAGTGAAACAATTTGGCGTGTTCCTTTTTTACAAAAGCCTTTTTGCCATTTGGTTTGAGTACTTTATATGCATTTTTGGTTTCACCTTCATAGGGAAGGCGAGTATTGTAGCTAATTTCTATATTTTTTTCTTTAAAAGATGGTGATGGATAAAGAAAGGTTGTAGGTTCGGTAATCATAATGAAAGGTTGATTTTCTGCCTTTGCAAACTTTTTGCTGTAGGTTAATTGGGATGCTGGCATCCAACCAGGGTATCCTAAATCATTTCTTGGGGTTGGTTGACCCGCAACAGCAACTTTCACCCAATCACCTTGCCTTTCAAGAATTGTCACTTTATTTCCGTAAAGAGCTTGAGTTTCCAGCATTCCGTCAGCGGATAATTGCAATTGCTGCTCAAGTGTCATAGCACTCGTCCATTTTCTCATATTCACTGGGTTGTCAGCAGATGGTTCATCAACGGGACGTAAAATATTGGGAGCTGTCCAAAGTGTCGAAACTGAGACATCAACATAAGCGGTTTCATCCATTTTTTTCTCTTTCGCGTCTGCTTGTACATTCGAACCAAATCCTACTAGAAAAATGGCGATAATCGTTAAAATGAAACGTTTCATAATCCAAGTCCTCCCCTATTTTAATTTTACAATTGTTGAAGCCTTGAAACTATTATCCAATTAATTTACTATTACATCGCTATAGTAAAACTTCCATTACTCTACTTAGACCCGACCAATCCCAGGCAAATCCGATAATTTAATTTCTTCCCCGTGATACATAAGTACATCCGGTTTTTCCGAAAGCCAAAGCGGTGCGTCAAGATCAAAATATTTCACATTTGGATGTGAGGCCGCAAAATGGGCTGCAGCTCCAACAGAAAGGGCTGGTTCCATCATGCTTCCAATCATGCAAGCGACTCCATTCGCTTCGGCGATACTCGCAATATTCCATGCTTGTGAGATTCCACCACATTTCATTAATTTAATGTTTAGTAGATCAATATATCGACCAGCGACAAGTTTCAACGTATCTTTGGTCGAAAAGAGACTTTCATCCGCCATAATTGGAAGCCCAACTCGTTCCGTGACGAATTTAAGTCCCTCCAGATCATAGCTTGCTACAGGCTGTTCGATGAATTCAATGTTAAACTTTTTTCGTTCCATTTCGTTGATAAGCTGTACCGCTTGTTTGGGTCTCCAGCCTTGGTTGGCATCGAGACGAAGCTTAATCGTTTCTGGTATTCCATCACGGATGGCTTCGATACGTGCAATATCAAGCTCTGGATTTGCTCCAACCTTCACTTTTAAGGTTTGAAAGCCATCATCAACACTTTTGCGGGCATCAGATGCCATTTTCTCTGGTGTATCCACCCCAACTGTCATACATGTTTTCAAGTTCTTTTTATCGCCAAGAAAAGCATACAAAGGGATATTTAATAATTTGCAATAAGCATCGTGTACAGCAATGTCAGCAGCTGCTTTGGCACTTGTATTGCCGACACAGCAGGATTGGATTCTTTGAAGGACCGTTTGAAAATGAGTAATATCAGCACCCACAAGTTCATTTTTTATTGGCCCAACTAGAGCCGCTTCTATGCCCTCTGATGAGTCTCCCGTAATTATGAAGGTTGGTGCTGCTGCCCCCTTGCCAATCATGCCATTTTCAAGCGTTAATGAAACTTCGATATTTTCGATTTCGGTTGCTGTTCTTAATGCGGTTTTAAAGGGTACACGCAAGGAAACCTTACGATGATTGACTTGTAAGTCTTGTATAATCACGATACTCATTTCCCTTCCATTTTTTTATAGCCCTTTTAGAAAATACTTAATATTTTAGCAAGAATCATACCCAGATAGGTTCCAAGGAATGATCCGATTAATGCCATAATCACACCAACTGGAATAAGTGCGCGGCTATATGATGCAGCTAACATTGGCGCTGATGCCATCCCACCGATGTTCGCAAGGCTTGCCACGCCAAGTGTAAATAAATCATATTTAAAGAGTTTTCCTAACAATAGCATGATGATTAAATGGATCAACATGATCAAGAATCCAGAAACAAGATAAATCGGTGCTTGTGCAATATTTGAAAAATCCGATTGCGAGGCAATGAGTGCAACAACAACATATAGCATGACATTGGAGACATCCAATGCACCCGGAATTTTGGCAACTGGTGTTTGTCCTAAAATTAAACCGATAACGGAAGCAAGCATGATTGTCCAGCTTGTCCCATTAATTACCGCACCTATTTCAGGAAGATGCTGACCTGCAAAGGTAGATAGAGCTGAAATGAATAAACCAATACCCAGTAAATACAACATATGCTGGAATTGTACTCCAGTCTTTTCTTCGGAACTTGCTGCAGCCGCTTCCTCAAATCCTTTTTGAATAAAGCTTGTATCTGCTTTTGTCCAGCGATTAAACTTTCCCGCAAATGGAACAAGCCAAAACATGAACATGACCCAAACTGCGTAATTAATTGTATCCATCATTAAGGCATAACCAAAGATATTCTCCGGCACTTTCAATATGCCTTGAAGGGCTACCATGTTTGCTGACCCACCTGTCCAGCTTCCTGCAAGTGCTCCAAATGCCTTCCACGTATCTTTAATATAAAAGTGTTGAAAGGCGATATAGACTACGATAAAGCCAATCATAATACTGACAACAGCTACTAAAAACCCGCCAAGCATCCGCGGTCCTAGTTTGATAATACTGCGTATGTCACACTTTAATAACATGATGGCCAGCATAGCGGGAAGCAAGGCTCCTTTTACACTGGAATAAACAGTCGCTGTGGACTCATTATCTGCAAAGAGACCACAAGTTTGCATGATCGCAGAACCGATGTAAATAAGAACAATACCCGGTATAAATTTTAAAAAGCGATTGGTATTGAATTTCTTCTCAAACGCAACCATTAAAGCTGCAAAAGCAACTAATACACTGAAATACATGAATCCATCCTGAATCATTGATATATCCTCCTTAAAAAGACAAAAAAATCCAGCCTAACAAAAAATCGTTAGACTGGATTTTGTCTAGGTTTATTTAGACAAAGCAGTTATAGCTATATATTTCTTTAGAGCATCCTGAAAAGCGACAACCATCGCCTTTTGGGAAGAACCAAAATAACGGTTGGTAATATCTTCTACAATGGACGGATCATCCACATGACGTCCAATAAAAAGTGATTGCACAAAGCGAATGGTTAAATCCACTGTCGCCGAGCAATCCACATCAATAATTTTGCCATCTCTTCGATCGACTACCAGCGCCAAAAAATATTGACTGAATTTCATGGTAATCGGGTTATTTTGTGACGACTTCGCATCACCAATTATAAAAATCGTGTCTTTTTCATACATGCCATTGAATTCCTTTCAATCATAATTCAGACGATATAAGGGACCAACAAGGAGCACTTGCAGAAGCTTATATCATGAAATCGTTTTCAAAGGAATATTAACAATATACCATCCCTTTTATTTTCAGACAATAGGAAATTATTAATTATTAGCTTTGTAGAGTAAATTTTATCAAAAATTTCACGAAAAGGAAAAACTTTTATTAATGAAGCGGGTATCACCATATCAAATCACTGATACTTTTGTTAAAAAATAACCTATTCCATCTATTTGTATTAAGTTGGAAAGTTGAATCCGATTTTAATTACTGATAGTCCCTTTATTTTCAAGATCTTAATTGTCTCTGAATATTTAATCTCTAATACATTTATATCGAACCCTTTAATCAAATTTTCCAATCTAAAATAACCCCAGACCACGATTGGATATCAATTCAGTAATAGCATACGAATGGATCCAACAGATAAAAAACTTTGCATCTAATAAGCATTTCCATATTGTTCAGGTGATTTATAACGGAGGTAGTTAATAAAGTTAAACCAATATTTTAAAATCAAAAAAGCCCCTACTCAACAAGTAGGGGCTTTCCTAAAGATAAATGCCTCATGACGGCTGCCGCACAGATCGCTTATGTATTTTTAAAAGTAGTATGAAAAAGATTTTTTATACAGCATTAAACTGTATTCACTCAACAGTTATAAAATTTTCACTAAAGGTATTCACATGTTTGATGACCTTTGAATTCCAAAATATTCTTAATGACCAAAAGAAGGGTTTAAATAGTCAAAACCGATACGCATAGATCGAGTGTTTTCACCTTTCGCCCCACTGGCTAATCTTTAATACGGACGCACCTGTACGAATCAATTCTTATCCTCTCTAAATTTGACCAAGTTGAACCAGCTGGCTCCCCCATGTTGCGATCCAGATAGGCCATGGCTAACAAATCCCAATTTTTCATAGAAAGGAACTAATTCCTGTTTACAAGTTAAAGTGATTCCCTTTCTGTCATGTTCTTCTACAAGTGATTCCATTTTCTCCATTAAAGTCTTCGCAATTCCTTGCTGCCTGGCATTCTTGGACACAGCTAACCCTAGGATGCTCTGATATCCTCCACTTTTCGGATTCTCTTTGATTTCCTCAAAAAGATCATCCGTTATATAAGGCTGATCAATGATGGGACCATTAATATAACCAAGGATTTCCCCTTCCTTTTCTGCCACAATAAAGGTGTCGGATATCAGAGTGATCCTGTCCACAAACGCTTCCCTTGTGGCTGCTTCTTCCATGGAAAACCCTTCATTCTCAATAAGTAAAAGACGTTCTAAATCTGCAGCTTGAACATTTCTTAAAAAAATCATCCTGACTAAAACCCCTTTCCTCCCTAAAAAACATTATTAACATTAATTTATAAGTTTTTGCTACTAGCATTTCAAAAGTTATTAATAAAAAATAAATTAAACATTGATTATTCCTAGTATTTAAAATACCGTTAACAATGAAGTGAAAAACAAAAAATAGATATATTCGGTTATGTAGGTTTTATCAAATGCAATGACAAACAACCGGTAGATACCCTTATGCAACACAGGCGCGATACAGTTAAAAAATAAAGATATTTCGGGAATTTTCCTTTATGTCTTTATTTATCACGAATATAAAGAGGTGCTAAAAATATGCTTGCAAAATATACTTGTCCTTTTATTATTTGTATGTTCCTTCTAATGGGGTGCAGTACTACAGAAAAGACAAGTGAAAAAAATGTTAATGATCCAATTGAGACTAAACAGAATAACTCATCGAATCAAAAAAACAAATCATTAGAAAACAAGCTGCTTCCCCCTAAGTTTAGCATCACAAAGTTTGAAATGAATTATATTCCTGAGAATACGGAATTAACTTTTCTTATGAATTACGAAATAGATCTGGACATATACGAAATCTTACAGAAAAACACCCAAAAGATGTACTTTTCACTGGAGTACCCTGAAGCAGTATACGATATTTTTCATAAGACAACCAGTGAATCAGTGTTGGCAGAGCAGCCTAAAGATCACAAAACTACATATCAAACTCCATTCAAAATAAACATCGATTTAACGACAAAAGAATTGGAGAAAATAAAAAACAACTTATCTGGCTTTAACCTCATTATAGCTGACAAAGATAAGGATCCAATTGCTCATTTTATTGATTTGAATGGGTTCAATACCTTTAATCCTGATACATCAAACTCTACTCATATAGATGAGACAACGAAATAGATTGCAAAGAAAACTGCCGATTCAGATAATGCTTCCATTAACCCTCGTTAAATCGCTATATTAAGGGATTTAAGCAATAATTACATCATGCCGCCCATAGATTGTGAAGTCTTACATTATAACATCATACAATTTAACCTTAATTAAAGCACATAACAAAACATATGTTCTAAACTAAGATATTCACTCAAAAATTTAAAATAATAACATTTTCGGCATCCATTCGGCACCTTTGAATCAAATCCCTACTCCTTAACTAAATTCAGGCATTAGAATTTCGACCTTGTCTCATTAACTCCTTCAAAGTAAATAGATAAATACCATTTCTATATTGTTTCCTTAAAATTCATCTATATTTGATATTTGTTTAATCTAACATTGATATATATAATAAAAATAAGATAAAAAAGAAAGCGTTTTCAATATTTAAATACTTCGTTACTTCTCATATTATAAGGAGGATTTAAGATGAGCCAAGTAGAAGGAAATTCCAAAGCGCAGAAATTAATTGAGCAACAAAAGTTCAATGAGAAAGATATTTCCAAGATGACGGATTCACAGATTGAATATTATCACTGGCTCTATTTCGATGACTCTGTTTATGATTATATGTAACTCAAATATAAAAGGAAAAGCGGGAAAAATACTGATAATTCAGGGTTCCCCGCTTTTCCTTTTATCCTTTCAGAAATACTTCCCACTCAAGCCAAAACATTTTCTAAAGAACGTTTTATGATCCACGTATCACAATCCTACGTTCAACAGTTATTCATATAAAAAAGCCCTCCTTGGATATATGGCAGCGTAGAGATCAGTAAGGTTTTTCTTGTTTTCCAGATGATTTAGTAGCTGAACCCAAATGCTATGTGGAACTAGGCATACGCATACATCCTTACTGATCGAAGCAGGGGTGGGTTTGAAAGAAATTCAACAACGATTAGGACATACGGATATTCAAACAACGATGATTATCCATGCTCATATGACTGATAACAAAAAAAAGGCCTCCCACAGTAAACCGTGGGAGGCCTTTAAATTTAAAGATGTTCACATGATTGGTGAGCATTCATTCTGAATCCTCGTTAAATCCCTGTATTAAGGGATTTAAGCGAAGATTACATCATGCCGCCCATTCCACCCATGCCGCCCATGTCAGGCATGCCCATGCCGCCAGCGCCTGCTGGTTCTGGTTTGTCAGCAACAACAGCTTCTGTTGTTAGGAACATGGCTGCAACTGATCCAGCGTTTTGTAGAGCTGAACGAGTTACTTTAGTTGGATCGACGATACCGGATGCGATCATGTTGACCCATTCGCCAGTAGCTGCGTTGAAGCCAGTGCCTACCGCTTCGCCTTTTAGGCGTTCAACGATTACAGAGCCTTCAAGTCCAGCGTTGTGAGCGATTTGGCGTACAGGCTCTTCGATTGCACGAAGGACGATTTTCACGCCTGTTGCTACGTCGCCTTCCGCTTGGATTTCAGCGATTTTATTGTATACGTTAAGAAGTGCTGTACCACCACCGGCTACGATACCTTCTTCAACAGCGGCACGAGTGGAGTTCAATGCATCTTCAATACGAAGTTTACGTTCTTTTAATTCTGTTTCTGTAGCTGCACCGACTTTGATTACCGCTACACCGCCAGCTAATTTAGCAAGGCGTTCTTGTAATTTTTCACGGTCGAATTCAGAAGTCGTTTCTTCCAATTGAACACGGATTTGGTTTACACGAGCTTGGATTTGCGCTGTATCTCCAGATCCTTCAACGATCGTTGTGTTTTCTTTTGTAACAACCACTTTAGAGGCACGTCCTAAAGATTCGATTGTTGCAGATTTAAGGTCAAGTCCGATTTCTTCAGTGATTACTTCGCCGCCTGTAAGAGCTGCGATGTCTTCAAGCATTGCTTTACGACGGTCACCGAAACCAGGAGCTTTAACCGCAACTGCATTGAATGTTCCACGAAGTTTGTTCACAACAAGAGTTGCAAGCGCTTCGCCTTCTACATCTTCAGCGATCAATAATAGCGGTTTCCCTTGTTGTACGACTTGCTCAAGTACAGGAAGGATTTCTTGGATATTCGTGATCTTTTTGTCAGTGATCAAGATATATGGATTTTCAAGGACTGCTTCCATTTTATCTGAATCAGTAACCATGTAAGGAGAGGCATATCCGCGATCGAACTGCATACCTTCTACTACGTCCAATTCCGTCGTGAAACCTTTGGACTCTTCGATAGTGATGACGCCGTCGTTGCCAACGCGCTCCATCGCTTCGGCAATCAGTTGGCCCACTTCTTCATCAGCTGAAGAGATGGCAGCAACTTGTGCAATCGATTCTTTGTTTTCGACAGGTTGGGAAATGGCTTTCAATTCTGCGATGGCAGAGTTGACCGCTTTCTCGATCCCTTTGCGGATACCCATTGGGTTCGCACCAGCTGTAACGTTTTTCAAACCTTCACGGATCATCGCTTGCGCTAGGACCGTTGCAGTCGTCGTGCCGTCACCAGCTACGTCGTTCGTTTTGCTTGCTACTTCAGCAACCAATTTCGCACCCATGTTTTCGAATGCATCTTCCAATTCGATTTCTTTAGCGATCGTCACACCGTCATTCGTGATAAGCGGTGAACCGAATTTTTTCTCAAGAACCACGTTACGACCTTTTGGTCCAAGCGTTACTTTCACTGCATCTGCAAGTGCGTCCACACCACGAAGCATGGAGCGGCGTGCTTCTTCACTAAATTTGATTTCTTTAGCCATTTTTAAGTACCTCCCTAAAATTTTAAGAAAATTTTTCGTTCAGTTAAGTATGATGTATAATTAGCCGATTACAGCCAAAATGTCGCTTTCACGTAAAATTAAGTATTCAGTATTTTCGTATTTAACTTCAGTACCTGCATATTTTGAGAAGATAATTAGATCGCCTTGGGCAACCTCTAAAGCAACACGTTCGCCATTTTCAAGGACACGGCCAGTACCGACTGCTACTACCTTACCTTCTTGTGGCTTTTCTTTTGCAGTATCAGGAAGAACAATACCGCTTGCCGTTTTCTCTTCAGATTGAACTAGTTCAATAATAACGCGATCACCTAATGGTTTTAACAAGTGAAACAACCTCCTCATATTCTCTTGATAATGTGCTTCATGATTATTAGCACTCTTCATCATCGAGTGCTAACACATTTATAATATTAAATAAACCGAGCCTTTTTTGCAAGTATCTTATCGAAAATTTTTTATTAATTTCTGATAAATTCCGGGTATACTACATTAACATAATGATTAGATACGGAAATGTTTTTGCAGGGGTACCTTTGAGTGGTGTTCTTCCTCATTATTTGATACCATTTTGGAGTATGCGTTTATCGATTGTCCCCCTGTCAGGAACGTTTTCAGGCGAAATGGGCGACTAAATAAAAGGAGTTTTCATTTTTGAAAAAAGAATATTGGTTCGTCATCATCACTTACATTGCCATGCAATTATCCAGTATTGTCGGGGTACCCATCTTCATGCTGATAGGGACTTCAACCGGAATGCCTGCTGATGAACTTGAGCAAAAGTCTGCAGCATACTGGATCGTATTCAGCTTTTTCGTTGCATTAGCCTTGATTCTTTTTTTAATGAGAAAAGATATGAAGGAAAAGATGGACACAAGCAACCAAGCTCCCGTTTCCGAATCGATATTGTGGGCGATAGGCGGTGTGTTCTTGGCCCTGGCTGCTCAAGCTGTTGCTGGGATCATTGAACAAAATCTTGGTGTGGAGCCTGAATCGGAAAATACGCAGCAACTCATTGCAATCATTTCCCAAGTCCCCATGGTCATATTCGTCACTTCAGTACTCGGACCAATCATGGAAGAAATCATTTTCCGGAAGATCATTTTCGGATCACTTCATAAACGCTTTAACTTCTTCATTTCCGCTGTACTTAGCTCGGTTATTTTCGGCTTGGCGCATGGTGAATTGGAGCATCTGCTTTTATATACGGCAATGGGCTTTACCTTTGCTTTTCTTTATGCGAAAACTGGCCGCATCCTCGTGTCCATGAGCGCACATATTGCGATGAATACGCTTGTTGTCATCTTTCAAGTCGTGAATCGCGAGCAAATTGAGAAGATGCTGGATACTGCTCAAGCCTTCATCGGAGGTTTATTATGAAACGACAGTCACCCTTGTTCATCGGAATCATCTATGCAGGCTTAGGTGTCCTTTTTACGGCAATTGCGGTCCAAACCGTCAATTCGTCAGGATGGGGCATCTTCGCCTACATACTTGTCCTTATCGCGACGCTTGATTTTGGATCGGGCTTACGGATGATCATGATCCATTTTAAGATCAAGGCAGCGCAAAAAAATAAGAAAAAATAAAAAAAACGCTGCAAATGTGCAGCGTTTTTTCATTCTTCTAATGCCGCTTCCTCCACTACCGGATAATGCTTCAAAAAGTAGATGAGCGATTGGAGCTCCACGGCAAGGTCAATGTGGTGCACCCTTATGGATGGCGGCACCGTCAGCCGCGCAGGGGTGAAATTCAATATCCCTTTAATGTCCGCTTTGACCAGGCGATCGGTAATCGTCTGGGCCACTTGTGCAGGGACTGTCAATATAGCAGCCGTGATATTATTTTCCTGCAATAGTGTATCGATTTGGTCCATATGATAAATCGGCACATCGGCTATTTGCTTCCCTACCTTGTCTTCAGAAACTTCAAATGCCATTTCGATCTTTGTATTATTATTTTTTATGAAATTGTAATTCAAGAACGCAGTCCCTAAATTCCCTACCCCGATCAAAGCGACTTTCGTCAGCTCATCTTGATCCAGGGTTTTCCTGAAGAAGGATAATAAATAATTGACATTGTAGCCGTAGCCTTTTTTCCCAAGCGCGCCAAAGTAGGAAAAATCGCGGCGAATGGTGGCAGAATCCACTTTTACAGCTTCGCTTAGCTCTGCCGAGGAAACTCTTTGTTTTCCTGAGGAGTGTAAGTTCTTTAAAAATCGATAGTACAGTGGCAACCTTTTTGCAGTTGCCTGCGGTATCTTTGGGTCATGGTTCATCATTCTTCCCCGCCTTCACACATGCTTTTCAATCTCTATTTGTTTGATTTACTTGTCTTCTATAATCGCTGCTGGATACTCCACCGGTTTTCTCGACTAAGAATGTAGGCCCGATTACCATACCCTTATCCAAGGCCTTACACATATCATATACAGTAAGGGCAGTCACGGATGCAGCTGTTAACGCTTCCATTTCCACACCTGTACTCCCTTTGGTCTTGGCTTCCGTTTCAATCCCAAGTTTATATCCCTTTGGTTCCTTTTCCCAATCAAAGGCTATATTGACACCCTGCAGTGCAATGGGATGGCACATCGGGATGATATTGGACGTATTCTTGCTGGCCATGATCCCCGCAACTTGGGCGACAGCCAGAACATCACCCTTTTTCATTTTCTGGTTGGTGATCGCTTCATATATTTCATCGTTCACCATAATGCTCGATCGAGCCGTGGCCGTCCGGGTCGTTTCCGGCTTGGCACTCACATCGACCATTTTTGCCCTGCCTTGATCATTGAAATGCGTCAAGTCTGCCATTAAATAACCCCTCCTAAATAATACACTATTATTCCACTTTATGTAACAGCTTGTTTGGCCCGGAACCAAGCTATTGCCGATAATAACTATAATACGTTACACTAACAATAATCAATTGAGGTGAAACTATGATTTTATTACAAATCAATCAACTATCAAAATATTACGGAGCTGAACTTATTTTATCAAATATGAAGCTCGAAGTTCAGAATAAAGATCGAATTGCACTTGTCGGGCGGAATGGTGCGGGGAAATCCACATTGCTGAAAATCATAGCCGGCCAGCTATCGCATGATGGCGGTGAAATCATCAAGCCAAAAGGTGTCACGATCGGCTACATGGCACAGGATACCGGCCTTGAATCCGAGCTATCCATCTGGGATGAGATGCTGACCGTATTCAAGGATCTTATGGATCAAGAGAAGGAGCTGCGCCGCCTTGAAGCGGATATGGCCAAGCCTGATATCTTTGGAAATGAAGCCGTGTACCAAAAGGTTCTCAATGAATATGACGCACTGATGGTCGCATTCAAGGAAAAGGGCGGTTATCAGTATGAAGCGGATATCCGTTCCGTATTGCATGGCCTTCAGTTTGCAGACTTTGACTACTCTACCCTGATTTCCACATTGAGCGGCGGCCAAAAAACGAGGCTTGCTCTAGGGAAGCTGTTGCTAAGGAAACCGGATATATTGATACTCGATGAGCCGACTAACCATTTGGATATCGAAACCCTCTCATGGCTTGAACAATATTTACAAAGCTATCAAGGCGCTGTCCTCATCGTTTCCCATGACCGTTATTTCCTAGATAAAGTGGTCAATCAGGTCTATGAAATTTCCCGCAATAATATGAAAAAGTACTATGGAAATTATAGTTCCTACCTAGAGGGAAAAGCCGAGGATTATGAGCGGGACATGAAGCTGTTCGAGAAACAACAGGGGGAAATCGAAAAGCTCCGCGACTTTGTCCAACGGAACATCACAAGGGCTTCGACCACGAAAAGGGCGCAAAGCAGGCGCAAACAGCTTGAAAAGATGGATGTGCTGGACAAGCCGCAAGGTGATGAGAAATCCGCCAATTTTTCATTCCAGATTGAGAAGCAAAGCGGAAACGAAGTGCTCCACCTTCAGGATTTGGCCATCGGTTACGAAGATGAAACGGTCTCCAAAAACATTAACTCACGGATGACGAAAGGCGAAAGCATAGCGCTAGTCGGTCCGAACGGGGTTGGAAAATCGACATTACTGAAGACGATCATATCCAAGCTGCCTGCACGTGCCGGATCTTTCCGTTTCGGAACGAACGTCGAGGTCAGCTACTACGATCAAGAACAAGCCAACCTTATTTCCAATAAGCGCGTACTCAATGAATTATGGGATGACTATCCCCTTAAACCGGAAAAGGATATCCGCACGGTTCTCGGGAATTTCCTTTTTAGCGGGGACGATGTTTTGAAAACCGTGTCCACTTTAAGCGGCGGGGAAAAGGCCCGGCTGGCGCTGGCCAAGATGATGATGGAGAAAGGGAATTTCTTGATACTGGATGAGCCCACGAACCATTTGGATCTCGACAGTAAATTGGTGCTCGAAAATGCGTTGATCGATTATCCGGGAACGATACTTTTCGTCTCACATGACCGTTATTTCATAAATAGAATTGCCACCAAGGTCATCGAGCTCTCCAAGGAAGGCAATGAGGAATTCCTTGGTGATTATGATTATTATGTAGAGAAAAAACAAGAGCAAGCGGAGATCAAGGCGCTTGAACAGGAAAATCAAGCGAAAATCGTAGATGTGGCTGTCGAAAAAACGAATTACAAAATTGATAAGGAAGCTAAAAAGGCTGAACGTCAGAGAAAGCGGCGGATAGAGGAAATCGAGGCGGCCATGGAGCAGCTTGAAGCCGAAATAAACGAATACAATGAACTCCTTTGCGACCCAAATGTATTTCAGGACCACGAAAAAGTGATGGAGGTCCAAACAAAGCTCGATCAAGCTCAAGAAACATTGGACCAGCTTCTCGAGGAATGGGCGGAATTGGAAGAATGACAAAAGACCAGAGTCTGATGACTCGGTCTTTTCTTTTTGAATGAAAAGAACAATTAAAGTTATCCACAAACTTGTTCACAAAACAATCACCATTCACTAGCGAATAATTTGAGTTATGCACATTATCCACAGAAACATATTCACTTATCCACATAAACACCTGTTTATACACATGCCGTTTGATTTCCGAAAAAAATTATCCACAGAATATTCTATTTTTAATAAAACAGGGCAAAAAAAGGATCCCTCGATGGGGATCCTGTCTTCTCATTCTTTAAAACATTTCTATATCCAATCCAGGATTTCCGTTCAAATCCATTCCGGAGCGTTTACCCTTTTCGAACATTACACTTCCAGCAGCACCGATCATCGCCGCATTGTCCGTGCAAAGATAAAGGGGAGGGATGGATAGATCGATAGGCAACTCCGAAAATGCCTCCGTTAACGCTTCCCTTAGCCCCTTATTCGCAGCAACTCCCCCTGCAAGCAATACCTGTTTAACGTTGTACTCTTTGGCAGCCTTCACAGCCTTCACGACGAGAACTTCTATTACGCTCGCCTGGAAGCTGGCAGCCAAATCTTCAGGTTCAATCTTTTCCCCGCGCTGTTCTGCATTATGCAAAGTATTGATCACGGCAGATTTCAATCCACTGAAGGAAAAGTCATAGCTGCCTTCCAGCCACGCCCGCGGAAGCTTCAATGAAGGTGAACCCATTTGGGCAAGCCTATCGATATGCGGACCGCCTGGATAAGGAAGCCCCAAGGTCCGCGCCACTTTATCATAGGCCTCACCTGCTGCATCATCACGCGTCTCCCCTATCACCTTGAAGGAGCCCGGTTCTTCCAAAAGGACCAATTCGGTATGGCCGCCTGAAACGACCAAAGATAGTGCAGGGTACTCAATTTCCTGAATAAGCCGATTCGCATAAATATGGCCGGCAATATGATGTGTCCCGACAATCGGGATTCCATGGGCGAAAGCCACCGCTTTAGCCGCATTCACACCTATCAGGAGAGCCCCTACCAGACCAGGGCCCTCAGTAACAGCTATGGCATCCAAATCTTCATAGCCCACACCTGCCTGGAGCAGGGCTTCTTCAAGTACAATCGTAATTTGCTCCACGTGATGACGCGAGGCTATTTCAGGGACGACCCCGCCAAAACGTTTATGGCTTTCTATTTGTGAAGCCACGACATTGCTTACTATCTCTGTTCCATTTTTGATGACCGCAGCCGCGGTTTCATCACAGCTCGTTTCAATTCCTAATATAAGTTGATCTGTTTTCATGCAAAATTCACCCACATAACATAAGCATCTTCTAGATTATCTGTATAATAATTTTTCCGGATTCCACCCTTTTGAAAACCTAGCTTTTCATAAAGTGAAATGGCCACCACATTACTGACACGAACTTCAAGAGTCATCCTCACCACACCCATGGCAAGGGAGATCTCAACCATCTTCCTGAGCAAGGCTTCCCCAAGCTTTTGCCCTCGATATTCGGGTAGAATGGCAATATTGGTGATGTGCGATTCATCGATGACGATCCAAGCACCGCAATAACCCGCAATTTTCCCCTCGTCCTCTATTACCATGTATACGGCATATTGATTATGATTCAATTCATTATAAAAAGCTTCCCGGCTCCAAGGCAGAGTAAAGGACTGTGTTTCCACGTGCAGCACTTGGTCGATATCTTCCGTTTTCATCTTTCGGAACGTCATTGTTTTACTCATAATAATCGGTCGCTTTCTTTTTTATTTCCCCTGCTGTTCAAGCCACTTAGCTTCTGCTTCCGCCATGCGTATATAGTTCGGTACAAACTTGTGAATATCCTCTTCCGTCTTGTCAAGGCCAAGGAAAGCCAGTTCGCTTGGTCTTGAGTTGAAGGACTGTATCGGGGCAAATACGGCTAATTCGCCCAGTGAGTCCGTGATTGCCTCCCGATGGATATCTGCATCTTGGCCAACAAATAAAATGGGACGGTCCAATCCCTTCAATCGTTTCGCCCATTCAGAGGATAGGATATTACAATCTTCCATCACCGTTTTTAACAGATTATTGTCCATTTCATATAGCCCGGTATAAATCTGCCCCCTTCTTGCATCGAACAAGGGAGAAATCAGCCCATTAAAATGGCGTCCATTAGCGGCCAGCGCTTCCAGACTCGAAACGCCTGATAACGGTATTTGAAGCGTCCAGGCCAAAGTTTTGGCGATCGTCACACCAATCCTTACGCCTGTGTAAGAGCCTGGCCCCTTGGCGACCACTATCTTGGTCAATTCCTTTGGAGCCGTGTCACAATCCTTAAGCAGCGTTTCAATGGCCGGCATGACCCGAACTGAATGATTCTTCTTCAAATTTGTCGTGTACTCTCCAATTACCTGATTGCCATCCACAAGGGCGACCCCTAATGTGAAGTTGGATGTATCTATCGCTAAAACTTTCATCAAATAATCTCCTTACATAACTTTACATACCGGTCACCTTTAGGTTCCAGGACAATCCGCCTGCTAGTATCACCGAGACGATAAATATAGATGGTCAAGATTTCATCTGGAAGCTGATCCTTTATTATATGTGCCCATTCAACGACAGTCACACCATCACCTTCAAAATATTCATCGAATCCTAAATCTTCTTCGGATTCACTAACCCGGTATACATCCATATGAAATAAAGGCAATCGGCCCATGTATTCCTTTATAATCGTAAAAGTTGGGCTGTTTACCGTTCTGGAAACGCCTAACCCTTTGGCCAGGCCTTTGGTAAATGCCGTTTTCCCTGCACCCAAGTCGCCTTCCAGGGCCAATACATCACGGCTTGAAAGCCTTTGGGCCAGCTTCTGGGCAAACTGCGCCGTTTCTTCTTCATTTTGTGAAATCCATTCAACATGCTGCATATATCAATCACCTTTTATCATTATTAGCAAAATCATCATCCGGGTCTTGATGTGAACCAGAAACGATATTTAACACGATAGTCAAAGAGCTCTATATGTAGTTTACCTTGTTTCAAAAGAAGAAACAAATAAGTTAAGGTCTTATTATTCGCATTATGGATAAAACAAAAAAACGAAACATAAGTTTCGTTTTTTTCATGATTGCGGGGACAGGATTTGAACCTGCGACCTTCGGGTTATGAGCCCGACGAGCTACCGGACTGCTCCACCCCGCGACGGTATAAATGATGCTTTATGAAACTGATTACAGCTTGGCGGCGTCCTACTCTCACAGGGGGAAACCCCCAACTACCATCGGCGCTGAAGAGCTTAACTGCCGTGTTCGGAATGGGAACGGGTGTGACCTCTTCGCTATCGCCACCAAACATATAATCTTTTTCAGTACATTTCTTATCATAACATATATGGTTTTGAAATGCAAGAAGAAATTTTCATTCCTTCAAAACTAGATAATAAGAAGGTATTTCATTTTTTAAAGCGTTGGTTAAGTCCTCGATCTATTAGTATCAGTCAGCTCCACATGTCGCCACGCTTCCACCTCTGACCTATCAACCTGATCATCTTTCAGGGATCTTACTAGCTTGCGCCATGGGAAATCTCATCTTGAGGGGGGCTTCATGCTTAGATGCTTTCAGCACTTATCCCGTCCGCACGTAGCTACCCAGCTATGCCTTTGGCAAGACAACTGGTACACCAGCGGTGCGTCCATCCCGGTCCTCTCGTACTAAGGACAGCTCCTCTCAAATTTCCTGCGCCCGCGACGGATAGGGACCGAACTGTCTCACGACGTTCTGAACCCAGCTCGCGTACCGCTTTAATGGGCGAACAGCCCAACCCTTGGGACCGACTACAGCCCCAGGATGCGATGAGCCGACATCGAGGTGCCAAACCTCCCCGTCGATGTGGACTCTTGGGGGAGATAAGCCTGTTATCCCCGGGGTAGCTTTTATCCGTTGAGCGATGGCCCTTCCATGCGGAACCACCGGATCACTAAGCCCGACTTTCGTCCCTGCTCGACTTGTAGGTCTCGCAGTCAAGCTCCCTTGTGCCTTTACACTCTACGAATGATTTCCAACCATTCTGAGGGAACCTTTGGGCGCCTCCGTTACTCTTTAGGAGGCGACCGCCCCAGTCAAACTGCCCACCTGACA
>NZ_PHNG01000790.1:0-16108 GCF_002803435.1 Bacillus sp. mrc49
ATCATTGATCATGATTTTTATAGCAGTGATGTACATCGTTCCCCTTCTTCAAGTGGAAAAAGCAACGAAAGGGAGTACCTATGCAACATCGGTATTTAACCAAAGTAAGGTGACGAAAGTTGATATCACACTGGCTGATGATGATTTGGATTCCATCCTGGATAACCCATCTGAAAAGGAAATCGTTAACGCCGATGTGACGATAAATGGGGAGACGGTTAAAAATGTAGGATTCCGCACCAAAGGAAATCTTTCCTTGAATTCCGTTGTTCAAATGGGCGACTCCGAACGTTACAGCTGGAAGATAGACTTTGATTATTATCAGGAAGATCAAGATTTACACGGACTGAAAAAGTTGGCACTGAACAATAATTACAGTGATCCTACTTTTATGAGAGAATATCTTTCCTATGAATTAATGGAAAAGATGGGCATAGCGACACCAGGGCACTCCTATATGTACGTGACCATCAACGGAAAGGAATGGGGCCTTTACTTAGGTGTGGAAGCTATAGAGGAAACCTTTCTAAATACCAACTTCGCTGATGCTACAGGCGATCTCTATTATCCTGATGGTACGGGAAGCGATTTAAAATGGATCAGCGAAGATATTGATGACTACACAGGATTGAATTTGAAAACAAACGATCATTCGGACCAATCCGCCATGATCCACATGCTCGATGCCATCAATAATGGAGGCAATATCGAGGAAGTATTGGATGTCGATGAAATGCTGCGCTACTTCGCAGCCAACACTGCCCTTGTCAACCTTGATCATTATCAAGGAGATAAAAAGCACAATTATTACCTATATGAAGAGAACGGAGTCTTTTCGATATTGCCGTGGGACTATAATATGTCATTTGGCGGTTATTCCGGAGGCGGCGGGAGGCGGGCAGAAGGCACCGATCAAAAAAATGAAGATGAAGCGACTGCTAAGGACGGTAATGCTGAGCAGGATGACATGAAGCTTCCCGAAGAAGCACCGAATATGAACGGTGGTGGGATGATGGATATGAGCTCCAATTTCATGAATGAAAGTAACATCAACTTCAGCATCACCGAGCCCGTTTCAGGCACGGCCCTTGAAGATCGCCCTTTATTGAATGCCCTGCTTTCTAACGACGAATACCGTGAAAAATATTATGGTTATCTAAACGACATTGCCACAGATTTTTTCTCCGAAGAAAAAATGACAGCAATGAGCTCTGAAATCTCAACGTTGATCACACCATATGTGAAAAGAGATCCAACCAAGTTTTATACAATGAATGAGTTTTTAGACGCAACATCCGGTGAGGAAACCCTTGTTGACTTCGCCGTTCAACGTGCTGGATCGATCTTGGCGCAGCTATCCGGAGACCTGATTGTCGCAGCTGAGACGGAAAGCGGCACGGACGGCAGAGCGCCTAATATGGGCGCTGACGCAAATGGAAGCCAGCAACCACCAAACATGGACGGCGGCGGGGATATGCCTGCCATGCAGCCCCCTGGCATCGATCGCGGTGGGAACGGCTCACCTCCTGATATAACTGGGAAGATGGGCCAAAAGGAGCCAGGAAACAGCAGCTCCTCCAAAGGTACGATCATTCTATCCCTCACGCTCCTGATTTTATTATTGGGCGCATTGGCTTTCGCCCACTTCTTCAAACGAAGGGGCAAAACCGGATGAGGACCACCCCCTCCAACATGAACGAGGCATTCCGAAATATTCGGGATGCCTTTTTTTTATTGAAAATAGAATCTACTAAACTTGATACCAAAGTCGTATTACCAAGGAAAAAAATTCTGCATAAACAGCATAAATCCCAGGATGCACAGCAGCTGACTCTTCTGATTATTTTCGTTTTCACGCAATGTGGGATGAAACCGAGGGTGCGACACTCCTGCGGCAATTGCGTCTAGGGGAGACACCGCTGGCGCAAAGCCTGAGGAGGCTCCACGACCGTCCGCGGAAAGGGAGCGCCCGGAGTGCAAGACGGTAGACGTCCGATTCCTCCAAACTATGGGAAAGGATGATTTGATTTTCACCATATCCCATAGTAGATTGGAAAGGGAGTACCTGCAGTGAAACGAAACCGACTTAGTTCGGATCCTCCACTATGAATAATTAGGATTCTTTCTTGCCTTAAGACAGAGTTCAGGAACGCTCTATGTCCTCCCCTCTTAAATATTCGTAAATTCTTTCTTTGAATAGGCGCCCATACTTTCCCCAGTTATTCCTCAACATTTGAATTATTTTTTAGCTGCCGACTAATATAAAATACCCTTAATTGGTATAAAATAGTAAAATAGAAAGACAAATCAACCTCCAGAGCATTTTCTACTTGTTTACCATTTGAATATAAAGGGTAAAGATTTCCATTATTAGTTTATCCGATCGTTCAGTAACAAGTTTGCCAAAACGCGTCGGTGTCAGGGGGGAAATGGATGAAAAGAAATCATACGATGATGCAATTTTTCGAGTGGCATCTTGAAGCAGATGGTTCTCATTGGGACAGATTGAAATTAGCGGCCTCCAAATTGAAAGATACAGGGATTGATTGTGTTTGGCTCCCGCCTGTTACCAAAGGGCAGTCCATTGGTGACAATGGTTATGGAATATACGACGGGTACGATCTAGGGGAATTTGACCAAAAAGGCACCATTCGTACCAAATACGGTACAAAAGAAGAATTGCATCAAGCCATAACCACCTGTCATGACTACGGTCTGTGCGTATATATCGACTTAGTCATGAATCACAAAGCCGGAGCCGACGGAACCGAAAAATTTGAAGTCATCGAGGTCAATCCAGACAACCGTATGGAAGACATCTCAGAGCCATTTGAAATTGAAGGCTGGACGACATTCGATTTCCCAGGCCGTAATAATCAATACTCTGATTTCAAGTGGAACCATACGCATTTCAATGGAACTGACTATGATGCTAAAAACGACAAAATGGGTGTCTATCGGATCACTGGGGAAAACAAACACTGGAACCAGCACGTCATTGATGAATTCGGCAATTACGATTATCTAATGTTCGCGAACATCGATTACAGCCAGCCCGAAGTTCGCCAGGAAATGATTACTTGGGGAAAGTGGATGGTTGATACATTGAAGTGTGATGGCTTCCGCTTGGACGCCGTGAAGCATATTGATTATGAATTCATTAATGATTTTTTACAGGAACTCATTCCTTATACAAAAGAACATTTTTTCATGGTCGGGGAGTTTTGGAAGGCCGATGTCAAATCCTGTCAAAATTACTTGGAGCAAACCAATCATGACCTCAATTTGTTCGATGTTTCCCTGCATTATAAATTTCATGAGGCCTCAAATGCAGGAACCGACTTCGACCTCTCAACCATCTTTGATGATACCCTCGTAAAAACCAATCCGGAACAGGCCGTCACTTTTGTCGACAACCATGACTCCCAGCCTCATGAATCGCTGGAATCGTGGGTAAAGGATTGGTTTAAACCGTCAGCATATGCTCTTATCCTGCTGAGGCAATGCGGTTACCCCTGTGTGTTTTACGGGGACTATTACGGCATTGGCGGTCCTTCGCCGGTACCCGGGAAAAAGGATATATTGGATCGCCTTTTATATGCCAGATATGAAAAAGCGTATGGGGAACAGAAGGACTATTTTGATGATCCAAATACGATAGGCTGGGTTCGATTAGGGGTTGAAGAGCTGGAAGGCTCGGGGTGTGCGATCGTTGTCTGTAACGCAGATCACAACAGTGAAAAAAGAATGTTCGTGGGTGAGCAACGTGCAGGCGAAATCTGGACTGATTTAACCTATCACAGAGATGATCACATCACCATTGAAGAAGATGGCTACGCGACCTTTCCCGTACATGGAAAAAGCGTATCCGTATGGGTCCTGAATGAAAAACCGCTTGAAGCAGAAAAAAACTAATATTCCAAAAGCGAAGAACAGCATGCCGTCTCCCGCATGCTGTTCTTCGCTTTGAAAATTCAAAAAAATTCTCATGGCCAGACAACCATTCATGGTAAGATAAGGTAAAAAGGAGCTGATGGACAAATGAAGAATGAAATCATTAATAGATTTACTTCTTATGTGAAAGTGGATACACAATCAAATGAGGAAAATCCCTCCTGCCCCTCCACACCTGGTCAGTTGACCTTGGCAAATGCTTTAGTGAAGGAGTTGCAATCCATAGGCATGGAAGAAGTGACGATTGATGATAATGGCTATGTAATGGCGACGCTTCCAGCCAACACGGATAAGGATGTCCCGACGATCGGTTTTTTGGCCCATATCGATACAGCAACGGATTTCACAGGGAAAAACGTAAAACCTCAGCTCGTTGAAAACTATGATGGACGCGATCTTACTTTACATGAAAAATTGGACATCGTCCTCTCACCGAATGAATTCCCTTCACTTAAGGATTATGAAGGGCATACTTTAATTACGACGGATGGGACAACCCTGTTAGGCGCAGATAATAAGGCCGGCATTGCCGAAATCATGACGGCCATGGATCATTTGATACAGCATCCGGAAATCAAACATGGAAAAATCCGTGTCGCCTTTACACCGGATGAGGAAATCGGCAGAGGCCCCCATAAGTTTGATGTCGATGCTTTTGCTGCCCAATTTGCCTATACAGTTGACGGCGGCCCCCTTGGCGAACTTGAATATGAAAGCTTCAATGCGGCATCGGCCAAAATCAAAATCAGTGGGACCAACATTCACCCCGGTACCGCTAAAGGAAAGATGGTCAATTCTGCTAAAATCGCCATGGAATTTCACAATATGCTCCCAGCGGCAGAAGCACCGGAACATACGGAGGGCTACGAAGGTTTTTACCACCTGTTATCCTTTCAAGGCGATGTCGAAGAGACTAGGCTTTCCTACATCATCAGGGATTTCGATCGCCAAAAATTCAATGAGCGCAAGGAATATATGACGCACATCACCAAGGAACTAAAAGAAAAGTATGGACAAAAACGCATCCAGCTTGAATTGCAGGACCAATATTTCAATATGAAGGAAAAAATTGAGCCAGTCAAAGAAATCGTGGACATCGCCCATGAAGCCATGGAAAAACTCGGTATACAACCAAAAATCTCGCCAATCCGCGGTGGAACGGATGGATCTCAATTATCGTATATGGGCCTGCCGACACCCAATATATTCACCGGCGGCGAGAACTTTCATGGCAAATATGAATTTATTTCCGTCGATAATATGATGCTGGCCACAAAGGTGATCGTTGAAATTGCCTCCCTCTTTGAAAGAAAAGCGAAGTAGCTTGATAGAAATCTCACGAATGACCTTTTTCATAAAGGAAAACCCCAAACCTAAGCGGTCTGGGGTTTTTCCATCATGCGCGTATCCAGTGTCGGTGCTTGGCAATGGCTTCGATAAAGGCAGCGCCGCTATTTTCATCCGTGATGGCCACAACGCCTGCATTGGGATCAAAGGAACCTATGCCTGCCTTCGTTAGGATATCAGCACCTTCTTTGCCCGCACCAATTGCCTTGAAATGATTGTAAGCTTCATTCACAAAGAAAATGGAGTCCTTCGATGCATTTAGAGCATCAACACTTTTCTGACCTCCTGCTACATAAACGGCATCGTACAGTACCGAATCGGCTGTCAGGAATGTTTGCTCCACTTCAACTTGCTGTTCTGTTGAACTTGTAATCATTCCCCGATTAATACTGACGATCTCCGCAGTTATTCCTGCCGCCTTGAACGATTTCAATACTTGATTAACCTCAGATGCGTTGAAACCATCGGCAGCCAGGATTGCCACTTTTCTTGTTGCGGCCGTTTTCACTTTCATTTGCTCTTGGCTTAGCGCGGGAGAGGTTAACTCGGTCTCAGCCTCATTCTTGTTGGTTGGAGGATTCGCTCCCACACCCCTGGCAATTGTTCGTGCCAGTTCAAAATCTACATTGCTGAACATCTCGACAACCTGCTGCTGGACGTCCTTACTTTTCACTTTCCCCACTTCAAAGTGGAAAGCGGAAATAATATGCTCCTTCTCCACTTCCGTCATGCTATTCCAGAATAGTTTAGCTTGGCTGTAATGGTCCTTGAAGCTTTCACTGCGCTGGCGCACCTTCCTGCCATCGACCTTTTCCTGATAGTGCGCATAGCCTCCCTCCGCTTCGGAGGCCGGTTCCGGGGAGTTACCTGCAAGGGAATTCTTATGGTAGCTGACCGGACCTGGATTGATTGTCATCCGATGCATCCCATCGCGCTGATTGTTATGAAAAGGGCATACTGGCCTATTTATCGGAAGCTCATGGAAATTCGGTCCACCCAATCGGGATAGCTGTGTATCGGTGTAAGAGAATAAACGCCCTTGAAGCAGCGGATCATTGGAAAAATCAATGCCCGGCACAACATGTCCAGGATGGAAAGCAATCTGTTCCGTTTCCGCAAAGAAGTTATCAGGATTTTGGTTCAACACCATTTTCCCGATTATTTTCACCGGCACCTGTTCTTCCGGCCATAGTTTAGTAGGGTCGAGAATGTCAAAGTCGAAATTGAATTCATCCTCCTCCTTGATCATTTGCACGCCAAATTCAAATTCAGGGTAATTGCCTGTCTCAATCGCTTCCCATAAATCTTGGCGGTGAAAATCGGGGTTCTTCCCGGCGATTTTCTGGGCTTCATCCCAGACGAGCGATTTCACTCCAAGGACAGGCTTCCAATGGAATTTAACGAAATGGGATACGCCTTCTTCATTCACAAAGCGGAATGTATGAACACCGAACCCTTCCATCATCCTGAAGCTTCTCGGTATTGCCCGATCGGAAAGATGCCACATGATCATATGTGCCGTTTCCTCATTATTGGCGACAAAATCCCAAAAAGTATCATGGGCAGAAGCAGCCTGTGGAATTTCGTTATGAGGCTCCGGCTTTACCGCATGAATCAAATCCGGAAACTTAATTGCATCCTGGATAAAAAATACCGGAATATTATTCCCGACCAAATCATAGTTTCCTTCCTCTGTATAAAACTTTGTCGAGAATCCCCTGACATCGCGAACCGAGTCTGCCGATCCGCGTGATCCTGCTACAGTGGAGTACCGGACGAATACAGGAGTCTTGACCGAAGGGTCTTGAAGAAACTTGGCCTTTGTAAATTCAGCCATCGGCTCATATACTTGAAAATATCCGTGTGCCCCTGATCCACGTGCATGCACGATTCGCTCAGGAATTCGCTCATGGTCAAAATGGGTCATCTTTTCACGGAAATGAAAATCTTCCATTAATGTCGGGCCGCGGGTTCCCGCCTTCAAAGAATGCTCATCCTCCGAAATGCGCAAGCCTTGATTAGTCGTCATCTTTTTCCCACTATCATCCACCCGATATTGATCCAACTGCCGATCTTTGCTTTGCTCATTGATTTTTCCACTTTCGTTTTCATTCACCATTCTTTTCAGTCCCCTCCATGTCAAAAATTAAGGTTATTCATGTTGTATGTATTTTCATTATTGGAAGTAATCACGTTATTCTTCCTCCTATACCACTCTATTTCGAGAGATAAACAGCAGAATTCAAAAATTATACAGAGAATACTAGTTATTTTAGTGTAGGGCCGATCATCGTCCGAGCGGGTCGGATCATCTCCATGTTCCGATGGATTCTCCCGGTTGGTCGGATTATCCTCCGATTGGGTCGAATTATCTACCCATTAGGTCGGATCAGCACACGTTTGGATCGAATTACCGCACCAGTTGGTCGAATTATTCCTTCCTTAGTTTTGTCATACTTGGGATGTAAATAAGTCATATAAAAATAAGAAGCGGGAAGGCCATTTTGGGCTTCCCGCTTCTTTAATTCCGCTACTTTAGTTTTTAAATGCTTCTGACACCTTCAAGAGCTTGCCTTTGACTTTGGTATTTTTCATCACTTTCAAGACGAGCGGTCCCTTTTCATTGAGGATTTCCACATAAGAGACATTATCTTGAATCGTTATGATCCCGATGTCCGCTGCATTCACTCCATCAATTTTAGCGATGGTGCCGACAAAATCAACAGCCCTGATTTTCTTTTTCTTCCCGCCATTGAAGTATAGCTTCATGATTTGTTTGTTCAATTTTTCACTTTTATCTTTTTTCATCTTTGGACGTGCTTCGAGTTTTGCCTCGAAATCCGCTTTTTTGTTTGATACCTCTTCTTCTGAAGGGAAAGCCCGCTTGGAGATTTCAAAGCCGATATAATCTTGGATTTCAGTCAGGAATTTGTCCTCGTACGGTGTGACGAACGTGATGGCTTTTCCCTTCTTACCGGCACGGCCCGTTCTTCCTGTCCGGTGTACATAGCTTTCCTTCTCCATTGGGAGGTCATAGTTGATCACATGGGTGATATTATCAATATCGATTCCGCGTGCGGCAACATCCGTCGCGACCAAATAGCGGAATTCGCCCCTTCTGAATTCATTCATCACTGCGAGGCGATCCTCCTGGATCATGCCGCCATGTATCATATCACAAGGATAATCTAGCTCCACCAGCTGTTCACATATTTGGTCGACCCGATCCTTCGTCCGGCAAAAAATGATGCAGCTATCAGGATTTTCGATAATCGTGATATCCCTGAGCAGGGAGAATTTATCATCCTCTTTCACTTCAATGAGGGCATGCTCGATTTTGTCAGTCGTAAGACCCTTCGCTTTGATTTCAATGTCCAGGGGATCTTTCATATATTGCTTGCACAGCTTCTTTATGCTCTCGGGCAGTGTAGCAGAAAAGAGCATCGTCACCCGGTCTTTCGGAAGCGCCTTAATGATGGCCTCGACTTGTTCGATGAAGCCCATATTAAGCATTTCATCTGCTTCATCAATAACCAAATGTGTAAGGCGCTCCAAAGCAAATGTCCCTTTCTCGATATGATCCAGCACTCGGCCCGGTGTTCCCACGACCACATGGCTTTTTTGCTTCAATTCCGCTTTCTGCAAGGCAAATGGATGTTTTCCATAAACCGCAGTGGCCTTTATGCGTTTAAACCTGCCTATATTGGTGATATCCTCTTTTACTTGCACAGCGAGCTCACGTGTCGGCGTTAAAATAAGGGCCTGGGGCTTATTCTCCCCCCAATCGACCATCTCACATATCGGTATCCCGAATGAAGCGGTCTTGCCGCTTCCGGTTTGCGATTTCACGACAAGGTCCTCCCCTTTCAATGCGACTGGGATCACCTCACGCTGCACTTCGGTCGGGCTTTGATAACCCAAGTTCTCCAATGCCCTTACGATTTCATCACTTAATGTATAATCAGAAAAATTCAATTCATTCATATGACAGCCTCATTTATTGTGTAGTATCATGCATTATTGTTTCCATGATCGTAATTTCCTTATTCAAATTACTATTATACGCGATATGGAACGATAAACGTTGCAATAATCAAATTCCCTTTCTTATTTCAAAATAATGAATTCTTCAAAATGGACGATAGAGGAAAACGATTGTGATGAATCAAAATGGACCGGCTGCTTTTCAACATGCTAAAATATGTATGTCAAAAGGGTGTGGATTGAATTACTGTTATCCAAAAGGAGAGCTGATTTATGATAATCGTGACGAATAGAATCAGAGTCAAAAAAGGGATGGGGGCAGTGATGGCGCCAGGATTTACTGCACCAGGTCCGCTTGATGCGATGGAAGGTTTTGTGAAGGTGGAAGTATTATTGACGCAGAACCTGACGGATCATGATGAACTGAGTGTTAATATGTACTGGGAGAACCTCGATAACTTCACTGCTTGGAGAAATAGTGATGCATTTAAAGCTGCACATAAACGGCCAGAAGCAAGTTCCGATTCCGCTAAAAAAGAATCGCCGATCATAGGCAGCGAGCTTACTACGTATGAAATTGCCTCAGTAAAGGAAATAGCGAAATAACATCATGACAAAGAGGCCGCTATTGAAGCAGCCTCTTTGTTTTCCAGTTCAAACTAATCATTGTGCTTCGGCTTTCTTGATTTGCTTGCTTCGCAGCTGTCCGCAGGCCGCATCGATATCCGTTCCATGCTCTTGACGGATTTTACAATTGACGCCCCTCTTTTTCAACGTATCATAAAAGGCGAGAACGGACTCTTTTTCACTTCTTTGATATTGGCTATGCTCATCTACAGGATTATATGGAATCAGGTTGACATAGAGGCGATGTTTTTTATCCTCCAGAAGATTGGCAAGCTGCTCGGCTTCTTCTTTATGATCATTGACATCCTTCAATAGGATATATTCAATCGTAATTCTCCGATTCGTTTTTTCCAAATAATAATCAAGTGATTTCATTAATTTTTCAATCGGGATCGCCCTGTTGATTTTCATGATTCGCGTCCTCAGATCGTTATTAGGTGCATGCAGGGAGATAGCTAGATTCACCTGTAATTGCAGATCTGTGAATTCATAAATCTTTTTGGCAAGGCCGCTCGTCGAAACGGTAATGCGCCTGCCAGCGATGGCAAGACCCTTATGATCCATGAGCACCCTCAAAAAGTCGACCATGTTTTCAAAGTTATCAAATGGCTCGCCAATCCCCATCACCACGACATGGCTGACGAGATCCTTTTGCTCCAGTGTATCCAGATGCAGTTGAACGTTCATGATTTGTTCGACAATTTCCCCGCTGGATAAATCGCGGCTTTTCGCCAATAAACCACTTGCACAGAAACTGCAGCCGATATTGCAGCCGACCTGGGTGGTGACACAAACAGAAATCCCGTATTTATGTCTCATCATAACGGTTTCGATAAGGTTGCCATCCTGCAATTTAAACAGGAATTTGATCGTGCCGTCAGCTGCCTCCTGCTTAACGTGAACAGTTAAGGTCTGGATCGAAAAATGCTCCTCCAGCAATTGGATACAGTCTTGATTAACATCCGTCATTTCAGAAAAACTCGTCACACGTGTCCGATAAAGCCACTCCCAGACTTGCTGTGCCCTGAATTTCCTATGGCCATGGTCCAAAAGCCATGCTGATAATTGCTCGAATGTTAAACCATAAATGGAATCTTTCTTCATTCGTTACCCTCTTTTCATTACATTAAAATTTAGTCGTTCAATCCTTTATCCTTACACGTGTTTCCTCTAAAAATCGGTTCATTTATGATACGGTTCATTTCTATTTATCCGAAAGGCCCGATATATTTGCTCCAATAAAACCAATTTCATCAATTGATGCGGAAAGGTCATTTTAGAGAAGGATAGTGCATAATCACTTCTTGCTATCACCTCGGAGCCGAGACCGAGCGACCCGCCAATGATAAAGGCTATCTTGCTCTTCCCATAAGTGGCCAGCTGGTCGATATGTGTGGCCAGCTGCTCGGACGTAAGCTGCTTACCATTGATCTCAAGTGTTATGACATAGGCGTCAGGGCTGATTTTGGCCAGGATGCGTTCACCCTCTTTTTGCTTTACGATCTCCATGTCCGCGGCACTCAAGTTCTCTGGTGCTTTTTCATCCGGTACTTCAATAAGTTCTATATTAGCATAGGCGCTTAACCTTTTTGCATATTCAGCAATGCCTTGCTTTAAGTATTTTTCTTTTAGCTTGCCTACCGTCATGATCGTTATTTTCATATATATCCTCTAACTTTCCTTATGTTTTAGTATCAGTTCTAGGATTTGCCTACCTATTATCATACCTTACGGATGCCTATAAGCAAAACAAGCAAATCACTTCCAATTGCAAGGATGGTTCATCCCCGTCCATCAGCATCACTTTTCCCACAAAAAAACCGCTGACCTAGAGGCATCAGCGGCAATCCATGATTCAGCGAGAAAAAAGCGTATGGCTAACTTGTTCGTTCCCCTCCAAGTGGATTTTCCGAAGATATCTTATCCCCAGCCTTGATGAAATGAAACGTCAAGAAATGTTAAGAACAGGTTACAAACATCTTATCCACAAAAGTTATCCACATATCCACATTTTCTATCCACATCTTGTATGGGAATATTAGTTCCCTACTAGATATATTGCCACGTTTCGACAATATTCACAGGTTGTTGATAACTGTTTTTCTTCCGACACTTGCGTTAAAACCGGATAGGTTTCACATTCGTACACCACTTCATCCAACGCCATTTCCACGTGTTCCTGACAGCAATATAATTCCATCCTTCCTTCCCCCTTTCCTTTTCCTTTTTACAAAAACCAATTATCCACAAGGTGCGCGGCATCTTTAACATCGACATATATCCACAGGTAATCGTAACAAAAAATAAAAAAAGCGCAAGCGAATATAAAGGACAGGAAGCATCGCTGCGCCCTGTCCTCCCACGTTTTATATTTCGCTGTTTGAAAGTGTGACTTCAGTCGATTCTTTCTTCCCATCACGGTAATAAATGATTTTAACCTTGTCGCCGATTTTCTTATCATTATAGAGGTATTTTCTTAGTTCCACGACATCATGGATTTCCTCATTATCCATTCCAACGATGACGTCAAACTCCTTCAATCCTGCTTTTGATGCCGGGGAGTTGCTTTGAACGCCCGTTATGGCAACACCTGCCGTAACTTTCTTTGGCAGTTTTAATGTATTCTGCTGATGGTATTTTGAAATTTCTTCTACGGATGCCAAATTCACACCCAAGAAGGCACGTTTCACTTCGCCAAACTCCTCGATATCGTTGATGATTGGAATGACCGAATCGATCGGGATGGAGAGTCCGATCCCCTCCACTGCATTTTCTGCAATCTTCATCGAATTGATCCCGATGACCTGCCCTGACATATTTACGAGGGCCCCCCCGCTGTTGCCTGGGTTGATGGCTGCATCGGTCTGGATGACCTCCGCGTTCCAATCCACTTGTCCGTCCTCATTGATATCGACCTCTATCGTTCGCTCCAAGCCGGAGATGATTCCCTGTGTAATCGATCCGGAGAATTGGAGGCCCAGAGGGTTACCAATCGCGATCACTGGCTCACCTGGCTTCAATTTTGCCGATTTTCCGAACTCTGCAATCGTTTTGATCTTGTCACTATTCACGACAATGACCGCTAAATCTGTCCACGGGTCGCTTCCTTGCAGCTTTGCAGGCAATTTCGTGCCGTCACTCAATGTGACTTCAAGTTCATTGGCCCCTTCAATAACATGATTATTCGTAACGATATAGGCTTTTCCGTCAGCCTTTTTATAAACGACACCTGAGCCTGTTCCTGCTTCTGCCGAACTGTCCTCAGCATTGCTCCCTTGTCCCCAGAAATTCGTTTCCTGGATGTTGGTGATGCCTACCACTGCATCACTTGCCTTATCGACGGCATCTGTGACGGCACTAGTTACATCTACAGCAAGGTTTTGCTGCGATTGCTTCAAAGGCTGATTACTGGTTGATTTCTGCGTTGATGTTTCGTTATTCCCGGAATTAAGCAATCCGCTTCCCGGAAATACTAATAAAATAAGTAAAGCACCAACGATGGCGCCGCCCAAGCCAGTTAGAAAATAACTTGCATGGCCCTTTTTCCGTTTATTTCGGTTCTCATCATGATCATCATAATAACCCAAGACCGCTTCATCCTCTCATTTTAGGAAAGTAATAATAGCCATTCTATTGTTTGGTATCCTTCCTCAATTATACTCAATTACCGGATTTTTTCTAAAAAAATGTACCTATATTTCAAAAGGGAAGTCAATTGACTGAAGTACGCCGTTTTACCTATACTTATACAGTTGTAACCAAACGATACCCCAATTAAACCAGTTTGTAACCTTTCGAAAGGAATTTTTACCAATAAAAAAGGAATGAACAAGGTTTCCCTTATCCATCCCATACCATTTATAACGTAACGAGTTCCGTTGGTCTTTTCGGGTCAGTGTCGTATAAGGAAAATTGCTCCCCGACGATTATCCCCTTTGTCTTCAAGGTCTGTTCCACCGACATTCTTGCTAAATCCTTCATATTGTTATCAAGGCTTAAGTGGGCCAGGTATATACGTTTCGTCTTATCACCGGCCACTTCACTCATTGCAAGAGCGGCATCTTCATTGCAGACATGTCCAACATCACTTAAAATGCGGCGCTTGATGCTCCATGGGTATTTACCCATCCTCAGCATCGAAACATCGTGGTTGCTTTCGAATACATAGGCATCGGCATTCGATATGATCCCTTTCATCCGATCGCTTACATAACCTGTATCAGTGATGACCACCAGCTTCTTATCTTCATGATGGAAGACATAAAACATCGGCTCGGCAGCATCATGCGAAACACCGAATGACTCGATATCAAGACTGCCGAACGTTTTGATTTGTTCCATTTCAAATGTGAATTTTTGCTCGGTAGCAATTTCTCCGATCGAGCGTTCCATGGCATTCCATGTCTTTGCATTCGCATATATCGGAAGCTTATGTTTTCTCGCGACCACGCCCAGTCCCTTTATGTGGTCACTATGTTCATGGGTAACAAGGATTCCGGATAATTTCGACATATCACGGCCTATATCCTGGAACAATGCTTCCATCGCCTTGCCGCTCAATCCGGCATCGACAAGGAAGGATTGATCCTCCGTTTCCACGAAAAAGGCATTTCCCGTACTCCCGCTGGCGAGAACACTAAAATGCATAGTCATCTATACTCACTCCAGTATTTTTTCTTCAGTATTTAATTCAATGACCTCTCCATCAAATGCATTCACGAAGAGATCCGTTTCGTTATCAAGGACGATCCACCAAGTCGGTACAAGTAAATGAGACATGGATGTCGTTTGCAGCGAATTATAAAAACCCAGTTTCACATTCGTAACCTTGCTTTTTGGTACAATATCACGATTATCGTATAAAGCTCTAATGGCTTTCATGGGAGTCACTAATTCTTTAGGTTTATTGAATTTTTCAAGTTTCTCTAAATACATCTGCTCATAGGAGACGATTTCACCTTTTTTATTCAAATATAAAGTGACCTTCCCCATACTGTTATTAAAAAACATTTTATTATCTGCCACTTGATAGCAGATGATCGTCTGGGTGGTCTTGTCATAACTCCAAAAGCGGTACTCACTACCATTCAGTATATAGTCCTTCAGGAATACATCAAGGTCTGCCTCATGAATGTCCGCCTTCATGACCACTGGCGTTTTGAAAGTTCCTACCAGCTTCTTATCATCTATGATCTTCGCTTTTTGATTTTTCAAATACTGGATATCTTTCTTCTCGAACGTCTTGCTTTTCGCAGTCAGGAATTGGTCCTTCAGCTTTTGTTTCGGAAGAGGGACTTCTATTGAAATATCATCTTCCTTCAAAAGCTCTTCGGTTGAGGATTCCGCGAAATTTTCATATTGGTAGTCATTGATTTTTTCAAGGAATTGATAAAGAAGAAAAATATTCAAAACGAAGAAAACCATGATGAATATTGACTTTGTATTATTCCAATCCACTTTGATCGCCTCCCGCATCTCCTTCAAAAGGCACAATGAACCATTTATTGCCGATCCGATAATACCAAGTCGGTTCAAGGGTGACTAAGGTGACAAGCTTGGAATCAAGGGATTTATTCAGTTTATACCCGATCGTGATGTCCTCCACGTTCTTGAAATCGATATTATCCTTTGATTTCAACTGATTCAATACTTCCCTGCCGCTTGCTAACGTCTTCAATGATCCTTCTGATGGGAGAACCGAGGCAAGTGAAAAGTATGGACGTTCATAGCTATAAATCTCTTCCTTGCCCCAGATTTGTTCGATTTCAGTCATTCCATATTCATTGAAGGCAGGATAACCGTTTACGAATAACCGGAAAACCACCCGTTGCTCAGTCTCCGACATATAGGCGTAGCGGTAGTTGTTATCCTCCCAGCCAGCATGATCATTGATGAAATCTATGCTTTTTTGCAGAAGATCACTCGAACTGCCAACAAACTTGTTCTTTTGTCCCGGATTGATATAAGAAATCAGGTAATTTTCCTTGTTGATCGTCATCAGCCTTGTTCCATCCGTGTATTCGTAACTCCTCGTTTGTATCCTGCCCGTGACGCCGATCAGTGTCCCTTTTTTACAATACTGGGCAGTATTTTCAGCCGACTTTTTCCATATGATACATTGTACGAAGTCCGCTTCGTAATCACCAACCGTATTACGGAAGTTACGGTTGATCGCTAAAGTGACGTTGGAAACAGC
>NZ_PHNG01000791.1:0-33243 GCF_002803435.1 Bacillus sp. mrc49
TGGGATGGCCAACGCCACGATCATTGAAAGATTGGATTGAAATGAAGCCTGCGATCATGAACATGGGTCATTTGCACGAAAGGCAAGCTGAAAAAGTGAAACAGCCGACTATCGCCAGACTGACGTAAGAGCTCGTTCTGTTGAGGGGTGGCTTAATTGAGGAGGAAATGATATGTCAGTAACGATTAAAAATATCTTTGATCAGACCGTTCAGAAATTCCCCATTAAAGAGGCTATCTACGACGTGAGAAGAAATATCCGCTACACGTATATTCAGTGGAATGACCAGGTGAATCGGTTGGCGGCTGCCTTGCAGGCGGAAGGCGTTCGAAAAGGCGACAGAGTCTCCACGTACCTCTATAACAATGAAGAGCTTGCCACTGCATTCTTTGCCTGCGCAAAAATCGGCGCAATCTTTAATCCAATCAACTTCCGCCTCATGCCGGAAGAAGTGGCCTTCATTTTAAATGATGCAGCACCAAAAGTCGTTTTATTCGAACGGGAATTGGAATCAGTGGTTGCGGCTATTGAAAAGCGATTCCCGGAAACGGGTTTCTGGTACATTGATGATGATGTGCCAGGTTATGCGAAAGGCTACCGCCAAAAATTGGCCAGCGTTTCATCTCAGCCGGCCGAAGTGGAGGTTCATGAGGATGATGTTTATGCCATTATGTATACGAGTGGGACGACGGGGCGTCCGAAAGGGGTCATTCACCTACATAAAGATATGGTCAAACATGCTGCGATTTTAAGCGAGGCCCTTAATTATGAACGATCCGATATAGGTTTGATCACTGCACCGATGTTTCATTGTGCCGAACTGCATTGTTGCTTTTTACCTCGCGTACAGGTTGGAGCGATGAATGTCATCCTCCACCAGTTCAATCCGAAAAAGGTGATGGAGCTAGTTGAGTCAGAGGGGATCACCAAGTTATTCGCTGCGCCTACGATGTGGAACATGATCATTCAGGAAAACCTGGCCGAGTATAAATTCCAGAGCCTGAAGCTAGGGCTATATGGAGCTGCTCCAATGGCGCCATCGCTTGTATATGCTTGTCAGGAAAAGCTGGGAATCCAGTTCATCCAAGCATATGGAATGACTGAAATGGGGCCAGCCATCACTCTCCTGATGGAAGATGATCAAATAAGGAAAGCGGGCTCTGCCGGCAAGCCATGTCAGGAACATGAAATCATCATTGTCCGCCCCAATGATGACGGGCCATCGGAGCCAGAGGAAGTATTGGAGCCAGGGCAAACGGGCGAAATTCTTGTGAAGGGTCCATGTATCATGCAAGGCTATTTTCGAAAGGATGCGGAGACGGAAAATGCGCTTTATAAGGGCTGGTACCATTCCGGTGATATTGGTTACCTGGATGAAGATGGATATTTGTGGGTGAAGGACCGAGTGGATGACATGATCATTTCCGGGGGTGAAAATGTGTACCCGCGGGAAGTGGAAGATACACTTCATGGGCATCCTCAAGTGTTCGACTGTGCGGTACTCGGTCAACCGAATGAAAAATGGGGGGAAACGGTAACGGCGTTCATCGTAGCGAAAGGTTCCGGGTTAACGGAACTCGATTTAGAAAACTGGTGTAAGGAAAGTGATGCACTAGCTAACTATAAACGACCGAGAAGATATATATTCTGTGAAGAGCTGCCGCGAAATGCAAGTGGCAAGATACAAAAATTCCTGCTCCGTAAACAGCTGGAGAATATCGCTAACGACAAAGGGTCGGGAAATCTCCATTTCTAAATGTGTGGAACAAATCCAGTTGGATAACGGTGAATAATAACTTTGGCGATATAGGCAAGGGGAGAAAAAAGTTATCCACAATTAAAATCCTGACTGCACAGAGGAATATCGCCTTTATCCACATAATCCACAGAGTTATCCATAAATAACATTATTTTCTTGTTGGTAAAGCGAGTCATAATGCCTATTGTTTATCAGTATTTTCAGAATATATCCACAATATTAACAATGATGTGGATAAAAGGTGTGGATAAGAACAAGTTAGGGGCTAAAATAGCCCCCATGTTATAAAAACGATCAGCGGCGATTATGAGCTCGACGATCCGCTTCCTTTGCTCGTGCTTGCGCTTCGATGTCTTCCTGGTCAGCCAGTTCGGAAGAGTATTCAACGTCAAGTCCGTCACTTTTCAGGTTTTTAGGAACTTGCGGCAATTTTTGTTTATTTTTGTCTCGATTATGATGTATGTTATTGCGTCCCATGTTTACGCCCCCTAAATTTAAAAAAATAAGCAGGAGATGAATTTCATCTCCTGCTTATTTTGTGTTGAACAATCAATCAAAATGTACGGGAAAATGCACCAAGCTTATCGGCGTGATCTTTTCTCATTAAAGCCGCCGGCACGATCTGCATTTTTAAATTCCCGTGCATATAGAATGGCTTGGGTGCTCGTTAAGTTACTTTTTTCTTTTTCGTGTTTTTTGGACATGTAGATCAGCTCCATTTCACCTTAATATCCCTATTTTTTCCTAAAAAGCAGCTTTCATACGTGAGAATCTTTTTTTAAGATAGCTTGTAACGCCTCTTTAAGGGATGGAAAGGTAAAAGTGAATCCTTCTTCTTTAAGTTTTGCGGGAAGGACTTTTTGTCCTTCAAGCACCATCATGCTCATTTCGCCCAGTGCGGTTTTCAGGATGAATGGGGGGACAGGGAACCAATGGGGCCGGTGCATGACTGTACCTATCGTTTTACCGAATGCATCCATTTGGACGGGAGTAGGTGCCGTGAAATTAACTGGCCCCTCTGTTCCCTGATCACTGATGCAAAAGGAGATTGCCCGCACCACGTCTTGAATATGAATCCAGGAAAGCCACTGATTCCCCTTGCCAAGCCTTCCTCCGCCGAAAAGCTTATAAGGCAGGACCATCATGGGCAATGCCCCTCCGTTTTCGCCCAGAATCACACCAAATCTGGTAAGGACGAGCCTGTTGCTGTATGCCCGGGATTTAGCGGCTTCCTTTTCCCATAGCTTTACAGTCCTTGCCAAGAAATCATCACCGATCGATTCAGATGATTCGATAAAGGCATCCTTGTCTGAAATCCCATAATATCCTATTGCACTGGCGTTGATGATGACAGACACCTTATTGGGCAGAGTGGAAAGAATCCTGTTCATCTCCTTGCAGGCATCAATCCTGCTTTCGACAATTCTCCTTTTCCGTTCAGGAGTCCAACGCCCGTCATTTAAAGATTCACCTGCTAGGTTTATGAATCCATCAAGGCCCGCCAACTGTTCCTCGGGCTTTGCGTTCTCGGTCAGCCAGCCTATATATTGAAGCCTGGGCTGTTTTTTGTATTTTTCCGGATGACGGGTCAATATATATAAATCATGATTTTCTTTAAGTAATTCGTCAATAAGGGCTGTGCCGACAAAACCGCTTCCACCAGCAATGGCTATTTTCATGAAAACCACTTCCTTTCCCTGTCTTTCCTTCACTTTACCATGCCGATGTACTTTTTTCATTTTTGGACATGCTTTTATAGAAATGGGGCAAATAAAGGGGTAAAGTAGGTGTGGGGGTGAAATTTATGCCGAATATAACAAAAATAACAACCCAAAAAAAACGTAAAGACCGATATAACATATTCGTTGATGAAAAATATGCCTTCAGCGTGGATGAAGAAGTTTTACTTAAATATCAATTGAAAAAGGGTACGGAACTGGATGATCTATTGCTGGCTGAAATACAATTCCATGATGAAATCCAAAAAGCATTTACAGATGCCCTTAATTATTTATCATACCGGATGAGATCGGAATCGGAAATTCGCCTTTATTTGAAAAAAAAGGATACGGAAGAACCGATTATCAAAGAAGCGATTTATAAGCTGTATAGCTTTAACTATTTGGACGACCTTGAATTTGCAAAGGCTTATGTACGGACACATGTGAATGGCGGCAATAAAGGCCCGACTACCTTAAAGCTTGAGCTAAAGGAAAAAGGAATAACAGAAAAATTGGTTCTCGAGGCCATGAAGGAATACCCCTTTGATCTTCAAATAGAGCATGCAAGAAAACTTGCCGGAAAATCAATTAAAAAGGAAAAAAACATTTCGGAACGGGCTTTAAGGCAAAAGGTTGAACAAACCTTATTAAGAAAGGGTTTTCCGAGGGAAGTCATCCTTGAAGCGCTTGAAGATGTGACAGTGGAAAAGGATGAAGATGAACAATGGGATTCCTTATGCCATCATGCGCAAAAATTGGAGCGTCGTTATAAAAACCTTGAAAGCTTCGAACATGATCAGAAAATGAAGCAGGCATTATACCGAAAAGGTTTTCCGATAGAATTGATTGAACGATACCTTTCCGGTCCTGACCTGGATTAAGTACAGCATTAGCCAAAACAAGAAATTTTGTTTAATATAGAGGTAAATTAATATTTCATTAAGGAGCACTATATATGAGTGACGTAAGATACAGCAAGTTGTCGGCCTATGAGCTGCAGCAGGAAATTGCAGCATTGACTGAAAAAGCAAGAAAGGCTGAGCAATTGGGAATGGTGAATGAGTATTCTGTATTGGAACGTAAAGTGACGATGGCGAAGGCCTATTTGCTGAATCCCGATGATTTTAAAAAAGGTGAAATATATCAGATTGATGGCGATCCAGGTGTCTATTTCAAAATTGACTATATGAATGGGGTATTCGCCTGGGGTTACCGCCTGGGCGGCAGTGGGAAGGAAGAGGCGCTGCCGATTTCGATGCTGAAATAAAGGAACCGGGAATGATCCCGATTCCTTTTGAAACACTGTCAATTCGATCGCTGGTTGGAAGCTTTCATTCGTTCCTGAGGGTGTGTATTGATGCTTCCATCTGCACGTTTTGAAGCATATCTTGCTTGTGCACGAGGCTCGCCTTGAAATTTATTATTATTTTGGTTGGGGAATCCTTTTTGTTTATTTCGCAAGTTGTTCTCCTCCAAGCATCAGTTTAAAGAAAGAAGCGTTTCCGCTTATCACTAGTATGGGTAATGGACCATATAGTTGATTCTGTAAAAATATTGGCAATGAGGTGTTTCTAATGAATGATTACCATGAAAGATTAACCAAGATACTGCTTGAGAAAAATGACCACATCACGTATGAACAAGCTTTGACTTGGGTGGAATTATTATGGGAGGATTTCGAAGCGACCTATGCAAAAGCTGGACATGAATACGCCGGTGAAGAAATGACGTCACGCGTAGTAAGAACATGGATAGATAATTACGGTGAGCAATTCCACGAATTCATTGCAAAAAATCCTAAATATCAACATTTACTAAATCAGCAGAATCTGCTGCATTAAAAAAGCTGATTCCAGGGGTTCGACTCCTGGGATCAGCCTTTTTTCACTGTGCATTGTACGCAGCTATAAAATGATATTCAATTTCTTCTGCAGCTTCGCTTCACTAAAAATCCAGCCGGTATACGAATTCAAGATATTCAAATCGCTGTCTAGATGGACGACTGCCACAAACGGGTAATATCCATTGCTTCGGTACCTCAAATCAATGAAACGAACTTCATAATATTCTTTTATCTGTTCGATTTCAAAACGGTAAACCGGAGAAAAGGACAGAAAGGCTGCAAGGTTGATATCCTTTTTGGCTGCCTCAAGAATTTCACTTTCAGGCAATGGCACCCGATCGAACGTATCCAGGATGGTCACATACCCATTATCTGCCCGTGCCACATAATAATTCTTTTCGGTGATCACTGCAATCTTCCAGCGGTGAAAACGCATCGTCGGTGATAACAGGATTTTTCTGGCTCCAGGGATTTGCCGCTTAACGGCCCTTTTAATAAAAGCCTGTTCCCTGAATCGAGAGATATAATAAATGACGAGTATCCCGTAGATCACGAGGAATAAATAGCCCGGGGGAAATCCGAAGCCCCACAGTATCAGTCCTGCAACATGGATGCCAAAAATGAATGGATCGAATGTATTGATGACCCCTAAAGCTACCCATTTTGACGAGATCGGCCTTAGAGCCTGTGTCCCATATGCATTGAATATATCCACGAATACATGAAGGAATACGGCTAAAAAGGTCCAAAGCCAAAGATGAAGGTAATTTGCTTCAGGTATGATGGCGAAAAGCGCACCGCTGATGATCAAAGGCCAAAGTAAAACAGCGGGAATGGAATGCGTGATTCCACGGTGATTGCGTATATATACGGCGTTATTCCTTAATTTTAAAACGGTGTCGATATCCGGAGCCTGCGAGCCCAATATCGTACCAGCTATGACTGCACTTGCAGTGACTGGGTCCTGCGCAATGACAGGATCTAATGTGGCAAGACCTCCAAGAGCAATTCCCATGACAAAGTGAGTACCTGTATCCAAAAATTCTACCTCCCTGCCACAATTTGAAAAAAATGGTCTTCTTTCATCATACCGTATTTATATAATAACCATCAAATGAATATAATTTTGACTTATTTTTATGAGCCTTTACAATTAAATGGATATGAACATGATATTAAAAAAAGAATGCCTACTATAGGTATTCCCAATTTTGATTAGAGTGTAACATTTTTGGAGGAACTGATGTGAAAGAAATAATGATCCCGACAATAGAAAAAATAAATATAGAAGGATTTCAACAAGATTTAGTTTCCTGGTTCCTGCAAGAACAGCGGGAATTGCCATGGAGAAAAAATAAGGATCCATACCGTGTTTGGGTGTCCGAAATCATGCTTCAGCAAACGAGGGTTGATACGGTCATTCCTTATTTCAACCGATTCATGGAATGGTTCCCCACACTTGAGGATTTTGCCGATGCCGATGAAGAGAAAATCTTGAAGGCGTGGGAAGGGCTTGGATATTATTCGCGTGTAAGGAATCTGCAAACTGCCGTTCGGGAAGTACGGGCTTCCTATAACGGAATCGTTCCGGATGAACCAGGGGAGATCTCCAAACTGAAGGGCGTTGGCCCGTATACGGCTGGTGCAATCCTGAGCATTGCCTATGGCAAACCGGAACCGGCAGTCGACGGGAACGTCATGCGCGTATTATCCCGTATATTAATGATCTATGAAGACATTGCAAAGCCGAAGACGAGAAAAACATTTGAAGCGGCCGTAAGAAAGCTGATCGATCATGACCATACTTCTGCCTTCAATCAAGCTTTGATGGAACTAGGGGCATTAATCTGCACGCCTGGGAAACCGGCATGTCTGCTCTGTCCAGTTCAAAGTCATTGTCTCGCATTCGAAGCCGGTGTCCAGTCCGAACTGCCGGTGAAAATCCAAAAGAAAAAAACGCGGGATGTTCCCATTGTGGCCGCTGTCTTAACGAATGAAAAAGGTCAATTCCTCATACACAAGCGAGAACCTTCTGGGCTGCTTGCCAATCTATGGGAGTATCCCAATTTCGAAAACCATGCACCCCTTCAGCCCAAGCGGGAGTTTTACGAGGATCGCTTTCAAGAAATGTATGGAGTCAAACCGGAAATTACGGGATCACTTGTACGGATAGAACATGTTTTTTCACATCTCGTTTGGAAAGTGGATACGTATATCGGAGAGGTCAAGGAAATTGATGAAGGAACCTTACGGAAAAACCAGCTCAAGTGGGTTAGTGAAGCCGAGATGGCTGAGTTGGCTTTTCCGGTCTCCCATCAAAAGATGATGAAGGCCTATAATGAAAGAGAACATATTCAATAAAGGCATTTTGCTCCCGGTCAAAGACATTGTATTTAATCGTAATTTAGGATTTGCTGTAAAAGACTGCATAACAATCCTTAGGATATAAAGAAGAGGATATCGGCAAAGATATCCTCTTTTCTTTAAATCAATCGTAAACCGGCTTCGTTCCATGTGTATAATCGGCTTCCTGCCTGGTAAGGCCGCCCCTATTTTCAATTTCTTTGACGATTTCGCCATGGATGCTCTGTCCTTCTTGGTTTAAATAAGGTACCATTTGTTGTAGGGAGTGATGAAAATAGGCAAGCTCGCTATTTTCCCAATCCGATTTTTTCATCATCGACAACTCTGTCATATCACGTCCAACATACATAACAGTCACACTCCTTAAAAAAAAATTTATAACTCGGTGTTTACTCAGAAAGGAAGAATAAACGAATGGAACAAAAAGTAGCGCTCGTTACGGGCAGCAGTAAAGGCTTAGGTAGAAGCACGGCAATAAAACTGGCAGAGGAAGGTTACGACCTCGTTATTAATTATGCCCGAAGCAAGTCGAAAGCATTAGAAGTGGCAGCTGAAATTGAAGCGTTGGGGCGGAAAGCTCTTGTAGTGAAGGCGAATGTAGGCGACGTCGCAAAGGTGAAAAGCATGTTCGAGGAAATCGAAGCGTATTATGGACGCTTGGACATCTTCATCAATAATGCGGCATCCGGAGTGCAGCGCCCATTGATGGAGCTTGAAGAATCACATTGGAATTGGACGATGGATATCAACACGAAGGCACTCCTTTTCTGCGCCCAGGAAGCGGCGAAATTGATGGAAAGGAACGGAGGCGGGAAAATCGTCAGCATCAGTTCACTTGGCTCGATTCGCTACCTGAAAAATTATACGGCTGTGGGTGTTTCCAAAGCGGCGCTTGAAGCATTGACAAGATATTTAGCTGTCGAACTTGCGGCGAAGAACATTTGCGTCAATGCCGTTTCAGGCGGTGTAATCGATACGGATGCCCTGAAGTCCTTCCCGAACCGGGATGAAATGCTGGCTGAGGCTGCAGAACAGACCCCTGCAGGAAGGATGGTAGAGGTTGAGGATATGGTGAGCACGATCATGTTTTTAATTTCCGATGGAGCGAGCATGATCCGTGGACAAACCGTCATCGTTGATGGAGGCATTTCTTTGCTCGTGTAAGAAAACTGGAAAAATTTAGCCGGATAACACACGGTCATGATGGTTATCTTATTATCGTGGAGGTGATATCAATGGCTAAAAACAAAACGCAATCAGGTACTGACATCCAACATGTAAAGAACAAAAACGGGCAAGCTCAACAAGGTCAAGGTCAATACGGTACTGAATTCGCTTCTGAAACAAACGTTCAAGAAGTGAAAAAACAAAACCAAGCTTCTCAACAAGGCCAAGGCCAATACGGCACTGAGTTTGCTTCTGAAACAAACGTTCAAGAAGTGAAAAAACAAAATGCAAAATCTCAAAGCAATAAAAGCCAAGGCTAATTGCTGTTACAACATTGAAAGGCATCCTTCTTATGAAGGGTGCTTTTCTTTTTTTGCTCCTTTTGATTCGACAAATGTTTCTTTGTGTTTACATTTTATGTCAAAGGAGATGTCCGGTTGAAAATCGAATATACATACTATGGAAAAAAAAGATTAGGAAGGTGCATTCATGGAGGAATTTAACCGGCTTATAAATGACCAGTTGAAGACGATGGATAAGCTTTTACTTTTACAATCGGAAATCGAGAAATGCCAAGATATAGAGAAGCAGCTCCTAGCCTTGCAAGAAGAAAGTGAAGCCATTACCATCCAGGAAGAGATTCAACTCAAGAAGCAGGAGTTGAAAAGTATTCATGATCGGTTCGAGAGCCAAACGGAGGCAGTCATTCGTTATTTTCAGCAGCAACAGGCAGCTATACGATAAATCAGAGGCTAATTTCTAAGTGTTAATGGGTGGATGGTCAGATTTTTTTGACTTTTTTACACATTTCCACGGAGAGATTAGCCACTTTTGTTTTAAATTTACGAATAAATCGCTATAATAAAGGAATATAGGGTAAATGGAAAAAAGTATATATTTTTAAATACACACAACAACTTCAAACGGAATAGGGCACAGTACGATGAATGGGTGTCTATAGAAAGTAGGGAGAGATAAATGGGGATTGTTCCTGCCGAAGGAGGAAAAATCCAAATCCATAGCTATAAACATAATGGACATATCCATCGTATCTGGGAAGAAACAACCGTTTTAAAAGGGACCCAAAATCTGATGATAGCGGCGAATGACCGTACTATGGTGACGGAATCAGATGGTAGGACCTGGATTACACGTGAGCCGGCGATTTGCTATTTTCATTCAAAGTATTGGTTTAATGTTATCGGTATGTTGAGGGAGGACGGGGTTTATTATTATTGCAACATCAGTTCGCCGTTCACATACGATTCGGGAGCATTGAAATACATTGATTATGACCTGGACATTAAAGTATTCCCAGATATGACGTTTAATTTGCTGGATGAGGATGAATATGAAAGGCATCGGAAAGAAATGAATTACCCGGATGCCATCGATTCAATATTGAAACAGAACGTAGACTATTTAATTTATATGATACGCCAGCGAAAAGGACCATTCTCCGCAGAGTTCATTGATAGTTGGTATGAACGCTTCTTGACCTATCGATGATAGTAAAGGCCTGCTGCTTATTGAGCAGGCTTTTTCTGGTGTGTAGGGTCCGCTTCGCTTCAAGGCTATCTTTCATTTTCATCCATTTGAAACGGTTTGATAGTTCAGCTTCGAAAAGGAAAACATAACAGAACATGACTGGTCTTTTTTAGCACGAGTAAGCCCCTTGGCGAATCGACCGTAAGAAATGGAGGGATTCCGTGGAGAGCATCAAGAGATATTTGCATTTTGTCAAGCCATATAAATGGGAGATAATCGGGACGGTTTTAATCGGACTGTTAAAATTCGCGATTCCGCTGCTGCTGCCACTGCTCAGTAAGTATATCGTGGATGACATCATCGGAAATGGTGACCTGTCGAAGGCCGTGAAATCAGAACGGCTTTTATGGGCCATGGGGATCATGTTGTTCATTTTCGTTGCGATAAGACCGCCAATCGAGTATTATCGGCAGTATTTCGCCCAATGGACAGGAACGAAAATTCTATATGATATCCGAAATGATTTATTTACACATATACAGAAACTAAGCTTTAAATATTATTCGAACACAAGAGTGGGAGAGGTCATCTCTAGGATGATCACGGATGTGGAACAAACGAAGAACTTTGTCATCACGGGATTGATGAACCTTTGGCTTGATATTGCCACGATCGTGATCGTGATAGCCATCATGTTCAAGATGGACGTGAAGTTAACGATTGTATCGATCATCATGCTTCCTTTCTATGCCTTCTCGATCAAGCATTTCTTTGGCAAGCTCAGAACCTATACAAGGGTCCGTTCCCAGGCTTTAGCCGATGTACAGAGTCACCTTCATGAACGTGTTTCTGGGATGTCTGTCATCAAAAGCTTTGCGATTGAAGATCGCGAACAGGAATTATTTGCTCAGCAGAATAAGAATTTCCTGGATAAGGCCTTGAAGCATACGAGCTGGAATGCTAAATCCTTCGCTGTGGTCAATACGATTACGGATATTGCGCCGTTGCTCGTGATAGGATTTGCCGGATACCAGGTCATTCAAGATCAATTATCATTGGGGACGATGGTTGCGTTCGTCGGCTTCATAGACCGGCTCTATAATCCGCTCAGACGATTAGTCAATTCTTCGACTACCATGACCCAGACATTGGCTTCCATGGACAGGGTGTTCGAGTTCGTCGATGAGAAGTATGATATCGATGATGAGCCAGATGCGCAAGAGCTGAAGCATGTAGATGGCCATATTACATTCGATGATGTATCGTTCGCGTATGACGAGAGGGAAGCACCTGTATTAAAACATATAAATTTGGATGTTTTGCCTGGAGAAACCATTGCACTGGTCGGCATGAGCGGCGGAGGGAAATCATCGATCGTCAGCTTGATTTCCCGCTTCTATGACGTGACGGAGGGAAGGGTGTTACTGGATGGAACCGATATCCGGAACTTTCAAGTGCGGAGCTTAAGAGATAAAATCGGCATGGTGCTGCAGGATAATATCTTATTTAGTGAATCGGTAAAGGCCAATATCCTGATGGGCCGGCCCGATGCAAGTGATGAGGAAGTCATTGAAGCGGCTAAAGCGGCCAATGCCCACGACTTTATCATCGGCCTGAAAGAGGGATACGAAACGAAAGTAGGCGAGCGTGGCGTGAAATTATCCGGAGGGCAAAAGCAGCGGGTTGCCATAGCAAGAGTCTTTTTGAAAAACCCGCCCATCCTCGTACTGGACGAAGCAACATCCGCCTTGGACTTGGAAAGTGAACATTATATTCAGGAGGCGCTGGACATCCTCGCTAATAACCGGACAACCATCATCGTGGCTCACCGCTTATCAACCATCACCCATGCCGATCGAATCGTTCATATCGAAAATGGGGAAATTACCGAAATGGGCACACATGAAGAACTCATGAAAAAGCAGGGACATTATTACAGCCTATTTCAAGTGCAACAACTGGGTTCCTAAAAAGGGTTTAGGATTAAACGGGACACAGCCTGTAAACAAAAAGGTTTCGGAACCGAATTCCGAAACCTTTTTATTTTGCTTCAGTGTGTTCATAAATTCGGGCTTTTCGGTCCATTATTAGTAATAACCTAAAAAACCGAAGACAAGCTCAATCGATATCGAGCTTGCCTTCGGTATGAGATCATTCCCGATAAGGAATGGTCTTTCTTATGTTGTAAAACGCTTATCCAATTCCGGTCAAGGAATTCTATTTTCATGCAGCGCCTTTTTCCTGCCGGGAAGGAATTGTGGAAGATGCTTCATTCCTTCAGGCAGGGCGATGCCGAAAATGATCAGGAACATCCCGAACCATTGCATTGACGTAACATGTTCATTCAAGAAGATGACGGAAACGACCATAGCCGATGGCAATTCCGCAGCACAAAGAATCGTTCCAAGTCCGACCCCAACCTTCGGCAAACTTACAGCGAAGAAGAAGAATGGAACAAGCACACCTAATATACCGAGCAATAGACCATAATACCATAGATTCGTTTGGACAAGGTTCGTAACGAGTGTTACAGGATTGGTGGTGATTACAGCAGTCAGCATCGCTCCCGTTGCAATGAAAAACAACCGTTTCATCGAGGATTCCCCAACTGCGAATTTGGAGTTGCAATACATATAAAGCGCAAAAAGCAATGCGGATAACAGGCCGAACAATACACCTTTCAAGCTCAGTGCTGAGAGCGGCTGTCCGAATATAGCTCCTGCAAATAAGGTGCCGATGAACAGAACGAAAATGGCAATGAGTTTATTTTTATCCGGACGTCTTTTATTTAGAAAGCTTTCAATGAGGACACCTATCCAAGTGAATTGAAAGAGAAAGACAACGGCAATCGAAGCGGGAAGCTCTGATACGGATACGGCATATGCCTTTCCGACGAAAGTGGACATCATGCCTGTAATCATCAGCAATCCGATACTTTTCCAAGGTACTTTATATTTGAATGAAAAAAGGAATAAAACGGAAATGATCAGCCAGCCTATGAGATATTGACTGCCGACCAGTTCACCGGAAGAATGGCCATCCATGAAACCAAATTTCATCATGGTCGATAGTGTACCATATGAAATCGAACCGATTAACACCATTATGGAATACTTCAAAAGTTGCATGTTTTTCACCCCTATAAAAATAAAAATCGCCACCTGCCAAAAAGGCAAGTGACGAACGAAAAAAGGAAATCCTTTTAAAATTCCGTCTCTCAACAAAAGCTGAGTTTAAAGAAATGTTTGTGTTGCATGACCTAAGCTTAAGGTCTTTGTGAATAATTGTCAACCAGAAAAATAAGTAAAAGCTTCTCCCGTTCAACAGGTAAAAAGGGATATAAATGGAGATCGCAATCGATACCATCACCATTATAAAAAAACCCCTTAGGCAAATATGCCTGAGGGGTTTGCGGGTTTCAGTCGTCCTTCTGCTGGAAATTCTTCAACTTACCCCGGTATTCCGAGTCCTTCATCTTGCCAAGGTTCGGTTTCTTTTCTTCTTCTGATGGTTCATCGTTTGGGGTTTGCTTATGTAGCTTGGAAAGCGCCAAACGATAATCCTGGTCTTTCATTTTTAATTCATCGTTGTCTGTAGGGAAGATGATTTCGGTATCAAGCTCATCATCCGAAGATAAATCCGATTTGGATGATGGAGCATCATCCTTGATAACCGGTTTCTCTTCAGGTGATAAAGCTTTGATATTGAAAGTGATCAAGCCCGTGATCGCTAAAATCGCAACGATGATGATAATTAGAATTAAGCCCATTGAATCAAGCCTCCTAGAGCTCGTTTGTGAATGAACGGGTGACTTGGGCTACCCGTTTTCCCAATGCTTCCCCAAGCTGCAAGTCGTTTTTGGAGATGTTATCTTCCACACCGGGCGGGCAGCTTATCCCGACACCATAGTAGGATCCATACAAGGCGTTTTCAGGAACGGTGCCGGGCAAGCCGACGATGATCATTCCTTGGTGAAGCATTGGGGTGATCAGATTGAGCATGGTCGCCTCTAGCCCTCCGTGTACGGTGGCTGTCGTACAGAATACAGCACCCACTTTATTGATGAGCGCCCCTTCCGCCCATAAATATCCAAGTTTATCAATCCATGCCTTCAAACTCGAACTGATTGTTCCGAAATGGCCCGGGCAGCCCCAAATGATGGCATCCATTTCCTGAAGCTTATAAACATCCGCCTCGTTTACATGGTCAATGAGAACCTCGGCACCAGGAACCGCAGCGGCTCCCTGGGCTATCGATTCGGCAAGCGCTTTTGTATGGTTGCCTTCACTGTCGTATACAACATAGATTTTCATTCTTATCCCCCCGTATGATTAAACCGATTTTTTCACTGGTGAAGGCAGTAAAGGTACATCCAGTTTCTCTTCTTGAGCTTGTTGGATTACTACTTTATCCTTACGGACGTCACGTAAAAACAGTGAGAGTACGATCCCGACAACTGCGAAGCCCGTTGCCCAAAAGAATGCATCATTGATTCCCATTACATTTGCTTTTCCTTGAATTTGGGCGGAAATCAATGACATTGCTGTTTCCCGTGCCTGCTCACTCGTTTGATTCATCGTGCTCATGATGGATTGGACGATAGCCTGGAAATTCTGGACAAAACCGGGATCACTCGTACTCATATCCATTCCCAAGGAAGTTCCATGGAAAGTAGCGCGGTTTGTATAGATGGTTGTGACGAAGCTGGTACCGATGGCTCCAGTCACTTGTTTCAGCGTATTGCTCATCGCCGTTCCATGAGTATTCAAGTACTTCGGCAGCTGGTTCATCCCTGCTGTCATGATCGGCATCATCAGCATGGACATTCCAAGGGCACGAATGGCATAGATGATCACCAAAGTCGAATACGTCGTATCTGTGGTCAAATTAGCGAATTCGAAGGTCGTGACAGCAGTAATCCCTAACCCGATCAATGCTAATGGACGTGGACCGACTTTGTCGAATAGCGCTCCTGAAATGGGTGACATCACCATCATGACAAGGGCACCAGGCAACATCAACAGTCCGGATTGAACAGGTGTGAATCCTCTAAGCGTCTGTAAATAAATCGGCAATAAGAAAATGCCTGTAAACATCGCAACTGTAACGATGGCCGAAATGATATTCGATAATACGAACATGTCATATTTAAATACACGGAAGTCGAGCATTGGTGTATCCGATTTTAGCTGTTGCACCACAAATAGGGTCAGCAGGATGATCCCGATGATGATCGTTCCGAGAACGATCGAATCCGTCCAGCCTTTGGAACCTGCTTCACTGACACCGTATAAGAGGGAGGCGACACCTATCAAGGATAGCGAGGCTCCCAATAGGTCCAATTTGATCTTTTTGGGCTCCGCTACATTCCGCATACTTAATAAGGCAAGTATGATGATGATTATGCCTAATGGAACCATTGCGTAGAACATGACCCGCCAGCTATATTCCTGAATGACCCAACCGGATAAAGTCGGTCCGATGGCAGGAGCGAACATGATAGCCAAGCCGAAGATTCCCATCCCTTTTCCGCGCATTTCTGGAGGGAAGATAAAAAGAATGATCGTCATGACCAATGGCTGCAGGATTCCTCCGCCAGCAGCCTGAATCAGCCTGCCTGTGAGGATGATTGGGAAATTGGGTGCTATACCGCAAATGAGTGTTCCGATCGTGAATAGAAACATCGCAGCCAAGAACAGGATTCTCGTGCCGAATCGTTCTATCAGGAACGCGGACAGTGGAATCAAGGCCCCATTCACCAGCATGAAACCAGTTGATAACCATTGTATCGTAGTCGCAGCTACATTAAATTCGGCCATCATCCTCGGCATGGCGACACTAAGCAGGGTTTGGTTCAAAATGACCATGAACAAACCAAGCATTAAGATAATTAACATCGGGGCGAACTGCTTCATGCCCTTGTTTTCGTTGATTGAAATTGTTTGAGAAGCCATTTAAGGAAAGCCTCCTTTCTGTATAACTGTGTAGCTCATTAATTGGTTGAAATTTTCACTTCTGCATTCATACCAGGCAGAACTTTATCGGATGGAGCTTTAATGGAAATTTTAACAGGTACTTTTTGCGTGACTTTCGTATAGTTTCCGCTGCTGTTTTGATTGCCCATCACGGAAAAGACGGAAGTTGTAGCATAACCGATTTGTTCCAATGTACCTTCGAAGACGGTATCGGAATCTCCATCAATGATGATATCGACGCTGTCACCTTTTTCAATTTTTTTCAATTTATTTTCTTCGATATTAGCTGTGATGGACAAATCATTCATATCGATGGTTTGAGCCAATGTTTGACCCGCTTGAACTAGTTGATCATCATGTACCTGAGTTTTAACGACAGTACCTTGTGCTGCTGTTTTTACCGTTTCTTTTCCTGCTGCAGTGGCTACATTCGCCACTTTGGCATTTTTGCTGACACTGTCACCTTCTTCTAAATCCCAATCCGCTAGCTTACCGGCAGCAGGTGCAACGATCGTATACAAATCTCCTGAAACCTTCGCTTCATCCGTTTTTATGAAATTCGTGCTTTCATAATAGTAAAAAGCCCCACCGGCCACAACCGCTAATATAATAACCAAACCAATGACATTGACTAAAACTAAACGTCCTCTATTCACTTGTTTCGCCTCCAAAAATATAGATGATTGATACATATAACTTATATTGCTTGACCTTCATTCATTCACATGACGTATTTATCTAATTCATGCCCCCTATATCACATGTTTATTATTAATTTTAATAAATATTAATTTTTATAAGTATTAACATTAATAAGTAAATAGTTTATCAGGTTAATAAATTTTTGTCATGTAATTTATTCCGAAAAGTAGTGGCAAATAAATACAAATTATTGGAAAAAATTTTAAATTTTTAAAGTTTTAAGGATATATGGGAAGGAAGGTTGACAATGTATTGGCGTTTAATTAAATTTAAGAGGTAGGATTGTCCTATATAAGGAGTGAGAAGGCTGGAATTTAAATGGGAAGTAACGAATAGTATAGAAATGCAGATTTTTCGAATCAGGAAGAAGCTTCGTGCCATCGTAGCGAAAAACCTTCAGCCTTATGGATTAACGTCGCCTCAGTTTTTCATATTACTGATATTAAAAAAAGAGGGATCGATTAAATCGACAGATTTGGCTGACTTTTTGACCGTAAAGCCAAGTGCGATCACCGTATTTGTAGACAAGCTGGTCGAAATGGATTATGTGAAGCGGCAGCCCTCTGAAAAGGACCGCAGGGTCATAAACCTTGAATTGAAAGAGGCTGGAATCGAGATTTTGGGAAAAGTCCTTGCGGAGCATAACCGTTCGATAGGGAAGAACTTCAATTCATTCACGGAAGAAGAACTGCAGGATCTTATGGTTAAATTGGAAACGATTGAAAAGGCGGCAGATCAAAACCTTTTGGATGATTGAACGTACAGGCATCCTCAAAATAGAGACGAAAAAGACGGTTCCCCGAGAACCGTCTTTTTTTTAATCTTCTTCATACTGGACAGAAATTTCGTTTTCCTCCTTATGGAAGGACTGAAAGCTGACGATCAGCTTTTCAAGATGCTCCAATTGCTCATCATATTCGATGACGGAAGAAATCAATGGTACAAGACGGGCAGAAAGGTGACCGAGATTATCATGCATTTCATCGACATGATTTTGCTGTTCGAAAAAGTGGGCTAGCAGCTCTTTCCGACTTAAACAATCCTGGTCCCAATCCTCAATCTCCCCGATCGATTTGATTTTTTCGATATGCAATAAAATCAACTGCTCATGTTTGCGGATCAAGGAATCAAGCTGGTGGAAGATACTCCGCTGGAAATCTTCAGGCATTTGATAGATCTCATTCTCGAATTTATGGATTCGCTTCAAGGTTTCAAACGCTTTTTTCGTTGTAATGATCATCTGCCGGTAAATGACAAGCTTCCGGGCTTTAGCTAAACTGTTCTTCTTGAAATATTCCCGTTCCTCTTTGTACATGGAATAGATATGTTCCAAATCGAACAATTCCGCTTTCAGGCGGCTGATGTCTTTCTTCAATAAGGTGTGTTCTGTAGCATGCCTTGTGCTGATCCTGATCCATTTCAAGATATCTTCCGACACATCGGTAATCCGTGTATACAGCTTTGCTTCATACTTGGGTGGAAGGAATACGAGATTCACGATAAAAGATGAAACGATACCAAGCAAAACGGAGGAGAGACGTATAAAGGCAAAATTCAGGAATTCCCCGTCCTGGCTTTCCATGATGGCGATGACCGTCACGATGGAAAGGACAATCGTTTTATCCATTTTCAATTTTAAATTGATGGTAATGACAACCATTACGGCAAGGCCGATTATAAAAATATCATTTCCGAACAGCAAAACGAAGGAGACAGCAACCAACGCACCAATGATATTTCCTTGTACTTGCTCCAGCACCGTTTGGTATGAACGGTAAATGGTCGGCTGTATGGCAAAAATTGCAGCAATCCCAGATAGGACAGGAGCAGGCAGGTTAAGCAATTCCGAAAGATAAAGCGCTAAAACGATTGCTATTCCTGTTTTGAGAATGCGGGCACCAAACTTCATATATAGGTTAATCCTTTCTTTGTCATTTATAAGGGCACTATTTATATATAGGCTTTTGCTTAAAGTTGTATTCTAACTTATTTGTTAGTACTTTACACTAAAATGATGCGATGTAAACAAAAAGAAATCTTTAGATACTCTTTACCGCTACAAGAGGCAAATTCCAGTTTAATATATAAAGAAAATATAGGCAATTTAATGATTGTTTTCAACTATTATTTTTCTGTCGCTTTCGTACAATCCAAACGGCATTCGACTGGAAAAAACTGATGCTCGAATTAAAGAGCATCAGTTTTTGAGTGACCGTTATTTTTTTATGAATCATTCCGTGGAAACGGCGGGATCTGCCTGTTCCTTAACTGGAACGATCTGAAGGAAATGCTTTCCGGGATCTTGGAGCAGGACCTCTAAAGAGACCGCTTCTTCCGTTTGACCTTGTTCTTTCAAAAGGTTCGTGTAGCTGCCGAGAAGTTCGGTCACGTCCTGTATGCCTAGGGCAGAGAGGGGCTCTATCGTAATCTTCGCGCCTTTGGCAACCCGTTTCTTAATCACGTCTTTCGTCAAACCGCTTTCTGGCTGTTGACGTAAATAGACGACACCTCCGGTCATGCCTGCACAAATCCATGGGCCAGGATCTCCTAGAACCAAGCCCCTCCCGTTTGTCATGTATTCGAAAGCGAATCCTTTTATATTGGAAGTTACCGCAATATTACCGGTTTCCTTTTCGGGCAGAGGCTGTTTCAACAATCCCCCGATGATCATATCCGCTCCCGAAAGCCGGATTCCCGCCCTTGCATCGGCATCTCCCTGGGCAATGAGAAGACCGTGCTGTGCACCGTACCCGAACCCCTTGCCGACCGATCCATTGTAGAACTTCCCATCTTTGCCGGGAGATTTAAAGATGCCGATATTGCCGCCGATTGAAGTTTTGCCGATTCCATCCTGTGCGCCGCCGTTCACGCTGATCGTAATCCCCTCCGTATTGTAAGCCCCAAGTCCATTGCCCGGTATGGAACCATCCTGGTAAGAGAGGTGGACGGGGGGAAGTTTTTTGTACGATCCATCAAGCCTGCCCCTAACGCGGTGACAGGAGACCCGGCTGCCGAGTACACGCTGCTCGGATGTGATCGAGCTATAGCTTCGTGATTGCTGCAGGTCATCTACATGTGAATCAAGATATTCGGCGCCAACTGCAACTTGCATCGAGCTCTCATCCAAATACGCCTCTTTATCCTGATGGGAGAATGGCGTAATATCCAAGTTTTTTAATAGATACGTCAAATCAAGTGAATGCTGACCCGTAACTTGCTGGAGCAAATCGGAACGGCCCACGATATCCTGAAGATTTTTCACGCCAAGCGACCCGGTCAATAGTTTAAGTTCCTTGGCAAATGCACTGTACATATTCATTAAGCCTTGAACGGCCAAATCGAATTTTCGGGGAACGAAACGCCGCAGTCCGTGCTCCTTCGCTTGTGCTTCCGATTCGATTTGTGTGGCAATGCCTACATGACAGGTATCAAGGTGACATCCGCGGCATGTGGTACAGCCGACAGCGATCATTGAAAGGGTACCAAAGCCTACACGGTTCGCCCCAAGCAGCATCACTTTCATGATATCCATTGAGCTCTTTAACCCGCCATCAGCCCAAATTTCTACGCTTTGGCGAATGCCAGACTCCAGCAGGGCGTTATGGGCCGCCTTCACACCAATCTCTACTGGAAGGCCGACATGTGCGAGTGCATGAATCCTGGCAGCTCCCGTTCCGCCATCAAAACCGGATAGCGTAATGATATCGGCGCCTGCCTTGGCGACCCCGACCGCGATCGTGCCAATGTTTGGAACGACAGGTACCTTGACGGCCACTTTCGCCTTATCGTTCGCCGTTTTCAATTCATGGATCATTTGGGCCAGATCTTCAATGGAATAAATATCATGGTTATTGGAAGGGGAGATCAAATCCGAACCGATCGTTGCATTCCGCGCTTCCGCAATTTTCGCTGTAACCTTTGAGCCTGGAAGATGCCCTCCCTCACCAGGCTTTGCCCCTTGCCCAATTTTTATTTCCAGAAGATTTGAAGAGTTCAAGAGTTCCGCATTGACACCGAAACGGCCTGAAGCGATTTGCTGTCCGCGTGATTTCGGGTACTTGCCAAGCATATCCTTGATTTCCCCGCCTTCGCCATTCATGCTGATCATGCCTAGCCGTTCGGCAGCCTCTGCATACGCACGGAAAGCAATCTCATTTTGCGATCCAAAGGACATGGAAGCTATGACGAAAGGAAGTTCCTGTTCACCGATCGAAAGATTGACTTTTTCAGATGGAATCGGAGCATCTGACGTTTTTAAAGATGTTAAATGGCGGATTGCCGTAGGATTGGATTCTTCCTGCTCGGTGATCTTTTCACGATAAGCGTCATAGTCCCCGCTTGAGGCCACTTCACCAATCGACTTCCAGATCCTCGGAAATAAATGAAAGGTCTTTCCCATGCGTTCCTTATCATTGTTATAATCTTCCGCACGCTGGATGGCGTCAGCTTTGATCTTAGCGAAATTATAGTCCAAATCATCTGAACCAAAGAAGTTAGCGACATTTAAATAGGCCGCGATTTCCTCATGTAAGCCGATGCTGGAGAATAGCCTTCCATACCCGCGGAGCTCATGGATGCCGATGGTGGAAATGACTTTCTCAAGCCCCTTCGTCAAGGAGTTATATAAATTGATAACCTTCTTTAGGTCATCTGAAGATAAGGAAAGGAACATGTAATATGGACTGATCAAATTGGCCCCAAGACCATAAGAAACGATGATATCATGCAATGACCTTAATGAGGCGGAACGTAAAAGGATGGAGCAATCCCGGCGCTTGCCCTTCTGCACCAAAGCTTGATCGACAGCTGAAGTGACAAGATGGGGGTCAAGCAGTAGGTGACCATTTTGATGGGCGAGAGCATCATCCAAAACGAGCAGCGTTTTGCCGCCATCCACTGCATGGACCGCATCATCCGTAATCCTGGTCAGGGCATTTGCAATGCTTTCGTTCTCCTTGAAGGTGCTTGAAAGGAAGTGCACGAGTTTTTGGTCCTGGTTATAGTTAATGAATTGATCATAGCTTGGCTGTGAAAGGATGGATGAGCATTCATAGCCAGTCAGTCCTTCAATCAATAAGGGAGTCAGCAGCTCGTAGACTTTGCCGGCCTTTTTCGCTTCGAATAGGGAAGGGCGTTTTCCGATGATGGTCCTCGTCGAGAAGTGCTCTGTTTCCCGGTCCCTGTCGATGGCGGGGTTGGTTACGACCGCTACGCTTTCCTTAATGAAGTCTGCAATATTGGTACGTTGCGGATTGAGTGCTGCAAGTGGCGCATCATGACCAAGGGAACGAATGGGCTCGGCACCTTTCTCGGCCATCTGTTCCACCAATTGAACATGCTCCCTCTCCCAGCCAAAAGCTTTATACTGTCCATTATGAATGGCTTGCGTGTTTGCCATGGAGATAATTTTTTCAAAGGTGTGCGGCTGCAAGCGAACGCGGTCATCGGAAAGGATGAAACGATTATTGAATAGTCTGAACACTTTCTCTTGAAAATCCTTGTAGGTGTACAATTCAATGGAGTCGCCGTTCCATTTCAACCCAACCTTTTCTCCAGGCCCCAACGGTTTTGGATCTCCGGTAAATTCACTGGAAGGAATGATCCCAGGTTCTGAAGTGAACATATAGGAAGATTCCGTTTCGATATTCCATAACGGACGCAGCCCTAAAGAATCGACGGAGAATACGGCCTCGTCGCCGAAGCGGGAAATGATCCCTGCCGGACCTTGGGCGAAATGGCCCCATGCTTCCCGTAAATACGTATATAAGTCTTGCAAGTGTTCGGGATATTCCTTAATTTCATTAATGATTGGCGGGAACATAAGGTCGACGGCTTCAAACAAAGAGTAGCCATGCCGGCATATGAAGGTTTCAATCGTCTTGTTTAAGTCCTGCGAGTCGCTTCCGTCTTTGGCGATGGGCACGCCGATCATTTTCGCTTCATCACGTAATTTGGCGATCGTATTGATTTCACCATTATGGCCAAGCACACTGAAAGGCTGTACCCGAAAGAAGCTTGATAAAGTATTGGTCGAAAATCGATTATGCCCAAGTGTCATCGCGGAGGCTGCTAGTGGATCGGCAAGATCAAGATAGTAGGCAGGGAGCGTATCCCCGGCTCCCATCACTTTGTAGACCGCATGATGCTGGCTTAAGGAGGCAACATGAATGAAATCACTTTTTTCGATGTCCGAGGACAGCTCAAAAAGAACATTTGAAAGCTCCTTGCTGTGGACGTTGGCGGCAGAACAGGCAATCTGCCAAAACACAGGATCTTCTTGAATGGCGATTGGCCCCAAGGCTTCAGAGCGGTATGACTTATCCGTTTCGAAAATCAAGGAAAGCCCATGTTGAAGGAGCTTTTCTTTGACTTCGATTTTTAAATCGTTTGCATCAGCCTTTTTGCTTAGAAATAAGTGGCCGACTATGAAACCGTCTTGATCGACTAAGCCTTGATCGACATTAGCCTCTTCAAGCTTCTTTTTCCAAAGAGCCCGCGGAATATCGATGTGGATTCCTGCGCCATCTCCCTCTCCATTGATGAAGCCGCAGCGATGGTTCATTTTAACGAGAGCATCGATGCAGGCAAAGATGTTTTCGTTTGTAGGGATTTTCTTTTTTTCGATGCAGGCAACGATTCCGCAGGCATCATGTTCTTGCTTGTGAAACTCATTGAATGTAGCGGGTGTCCATTGTTGGGTCATATATGCGGCTTGAATAAGGTTCCCCTTATTTTCTGCCCTTCACCTCCTGTAGCATTTGATTCAAATGGGGAAATATTAATAACCCGAACGATAGTCCGAGTTCTTGATAGATTGAAAGAAAGGGTATAAATGTAAGTAAATGTATCCATATCATATCATTTAAATATTCAGAAATCAATTTTTTATACAATTGGTTGGATGTTAGATTGGAGGCGTTTTTCGTGAATATGGGAGTGGAAGGCTAATTTGAATGATTATTTTGCCTGATGATAAGAAAACCCCAAGGATGAAGAACATCCTGGGGTGTATAAAATATGCATAATTATGCTGTTGTCGTTTCTTGAATCAAGTTCTTGAATGCATGTTCAACCGCTTTAAGGGTATAAGCGATATCGTCCTCCGTATGTGCAATGGTCAGGAACCACGCTTCGTATTTGGAAGGAGCCAAATTGATGCCTTGGTTGAGCATCAGTTTGAAGAACTTGGCGAACATTTCGCCATCCGTATTTTCCGCCTGCTCATAGTTTTCAATTTTTTCCGTCGTGAAATAGATCGTCAAGGCCCCTTTAAGGCGATTGATCGTGATAGGAACATTATATTGACCGGCTGCCATTTGGATACCTTCTTCAAGGATTTTTCCTAATCGATCAAGCTCATCGTACAGGCCTTCCTCTTTAAGGACCTCCAAGCAAGCTATTCCGGAAAGCATGGAGGCCGGATTTCCTGCCATTGTACCTGCTTGGTAGGCAGGACCGAGGGGAGCGACCGTTTCCATGATTTCTTTCTTGCCGCCATAGGCACCGATCGGAAGTCCGCCGCCGATGATTTTGCCAAGGGCAGTCAAATCGGGTTGGATTCCCAAGAAGTCCTGAGCGCCTCCATACATGAACCGGAAAGCGGTGATGACTTCGTCGAAAATGACCAATGATCCTGCCTCGTGGGATAAGGAAATGACTTCTTCGAGGAAACCGGGGCTTGGCTCGACAATGCCAAAGTTGCCGACGATCGGTTCAACCAGTACGCCTGCGATTTCGTTGCCCCATTTATTCAGTGCTTCCTTAAATGATTCGATATCATTGAATGGCACCGTGATGACTTCCTGGGCGATGCTTTTTGGAACTCCGGCAGAATCCGGCGTTCCAAGTGTGGACGGACCCGAGCCAGCGGCTACAAGAACTAGGTCGGAGTGACCATGATAACAGCCGGCAAACTTGATGATCTTATCGCGTCCTGTATAAGCACGGGCCACGCGAATGGTCGACATGACTGCCTCGGTGCCTGAATTGGTGAAGCGGACTTTATCAAGGGACGGTATGGCCTCTTTCAGCATTTTGGCGAACTTGACCTCATGCTTTGTTGGAGTTCCATATAATATACCTGTTTCTGCTGCTTTAACGATTGCCTCCGTAATATGTGGATGTGCATGCCCTGTGATGATCGGACCATATGCAGCCAAATAATCGATATATTTATTGCCGTCGACATCCCAGAAATAAGCACCTTTGGCATGATCCATGGCAACCGGAGACCCGCCGCCTACCGCTTTATATGAACGCGAAGGGCTGTTGACCCCGCCGACGATATGTTCCAATGCCTCTTTATGTAAAAGCTCCGAATTACTAAAATCCAATCTTAAAACCTCCTAAAAGTACAAACATATTCCTCTTCATCATAGCACTTTTTCGTCCGGAAATCTGGGGGTGGAGGCCAAGGAATGTGACCCACCCTTAAAAAATTCGCATGAATCCTAGAAACAGCTGAATCCATGGTCCGTTATTTTTTGCTGGAAATCGAATCCGGTCCCAAAATTCCAGTCAGGAAGGTCAGGATGCCGACGATGGAGTCCGGATTTTCGATGTCGAAGGATTGGCGGTTCATTTCTCCTTCGGCTTGGTAGTAGATGAGGCTGCCGGTGCCTTTTTCTTCATTAATATGAATTTGGAAACTTAAGGGGGTGCTTTCTATCGATCCAACGGAATCCCTTTGAATGACTTGGCATAATAATTGACCGAATTCATCATCATAAAGGAAGTCATAACGAAGGCCAATGACGACCTTTTCGATTTGTGATAATAATAATTGTTTTATATTCATGGCATACTTGTCTCCTTTATATATGTATCTCTTACAACGTCAGGATTATCCTGAAAAAAGGGGGGGCGGAACATCAGGCATTTTTATTGTCTAAAAAGCTGAGGTTGGATAAACTAATGCATTAGGACAAGAGATTACGGAGGATGTAACAGGATGAGTGATGCAATACAAGTGAAACAGTTGCGGAAGGAATTTAAGTCGGCATCAAGCCGTTCAGGTTTAAAAGGCGCCTTCCGGGATTTACTTACAAGAAATTATAAGATCGTCCCTGCTGTCAATGATATCAATTTTACTGTAAAAAAGGGTGAAATGGTAGCTTATATCGGTGAAAATGGCGCTGGGAAATCGACCACGATCAAAATGCTCACGGGCATTTTGGAGCCGACGTCAGGCCAAATCTCGGTCAATGGCATGAACCCCCATAGGGAAAGGGAAAAGTTCACCCAGACGATCGGAGTCGTATTTGGGCAGCGCTCACAGCTTTGGTGGGATATTGCCGTTCAAGAATCCTTCAGGCTGTTAAAAAAGGTTTATAAGGTAACGGATGAACAATATAACGATCATATGGAGCATGTCATCAAGACGCTTGATATCGGTCCTTTGCTCGACAAACCTGTGCGGAAGCTCTCACTAGGTCAGCGAATGCGCTGCGAGCTTGCGGCAGCATTGATTCACAATCCTCCATTGCTGTTCCTGGATGAACCGACCATTGGGCTTGATGTACTCGTGAAACTGAAGATTCGCGAATTCCTGAAAGAAATCAATGAAAAATATAATACGACCATTCTTTTGACCACCCATGACTTAGGCGATATTGAGGCGCTTTGCGAGCGCGTGATCATGCTTGATGAAGGCAGGATCATTTATGATGGGGAATTGCAGAGTCTGAAGGATAACTGGGCTGAGGAAAAACAGATTCATTTTCAATTCATTGAGGGAGTTTCCCTTCAGGAATTGCAATCCTTGCCGCTCCCATTTAACGCAAACTGGGTTTATGATGAGAAAAACCAAACATACATCGCCTTGCTGAAAGAAGAAGGTGACCATATTTCCCAGCTTGTCTCGGCTGTCGTATCTCATTTTAAAATAAAGGATATCAAAATTCACGAGACGTCCATTGAAGAGATTGTGCGTAATATTTATGAAGAAGGCACTGTCTGACTCTCTTATCATTAAGAAACAACGTGTCTATCAAGGAGGGGGAGAGTGCCTTGGGAAAATATCTAGCAATGATTCGCATGCGTTTTTTGATGATGCTTGCGTATCGAACGGATTATTATACCGGCATTTTGATTTATAGCATTAATATCGGGGCTTATTATTTCTTATGGAATGCAATATATGGAGAAAAAAGCTCCATCGAAGGTCTTTCAAGTATGCAGATGACAACTTATGTGGCGGTTGCTTGGATGGCTAGGGCCTTTTATTTCAATAACATTGACCGCGAAATTGCCACTGAAATCAAGGATGGGAAGGTCGCCATCGAGATGATCAGACCCTATAATTATTTAGGGATGAAGACGATGCAGGGGCTTGGGGAAGGGATATTCCGTTTCTTCTTCTTCTCGATCCCGGGCATGCTGCTGGTAGCCTTGGTTTTTCCGATTGAACTGCCGAACGAACCTGCAACATGGGCGATATTCGGAATTTCCTTGCTGTTCAGCTTCATCATCAATACCCAAATTAATTTATTGACGGGGATCACCACCTTTTTCCTTTATAATAACGCGGGATTGATCCGGGCTAAACGGGTCATCATCGATTTGTTTTCCGGCCTATTGCTGCCCATCAGTTTCTATCCGATATGGGCGCAGGAAGTGATGAAATACTTGCCGTTTCAAGGGATCAGCTATGTACCAAGCATGATCTTCACGAACGGGTACAGTTCAGGGGAAATTGGCATGGCGCTTTTACAGCAGTTCATTTGGTGCATCATTCTCATAATACCGATTCAGCTTTTATGGATAGTCGCAAAAAAACAGCTGATTATTCAAGGGGGTTGATCGGATGTTTTATGTATCGATGTTTTTTCAATATGTGAGTCAATATATGAAAACAAGATTGCAGTATCGGGCGGATTTCTTCATGGAAATCTTATCTGACCTGCTGAATCAGGTCGTGAATTTGGTTTTCATCTTGGTCGTTTTTGGCCATACTCAGTTTTTAAGCGGCTGGAGCCGCGAAGAAATCATATTCATCTATGGGTTCTTCCTTATTCCATTCGCCCTTTTTTCAGCGTTTTTCAATATTTGGGATTTCAATGATCGCTATATCGTCAAGGGTGAGATGGACCGGATATTAACAAGGCCGATACATAGCCTGTTTCAAGTCATTTTGGAAAGAATCGAGCTTGAATCATTATTTGGTGTTGTGACTGGTTTGATCATAATATTTTACTCTGGGGCATCACTGAATCTGGAGCTTGCCTGGTATGATCCGATTCTTTTCATCATCTTTGCCATTGGAGGGGCGCTTGCTTATGCAGCCATTTTCGTTGCGATAGCAAGCATCGGGTTCTGGTCGGACGCAAAAACCTCCATCATGCCCATGATGTATAATATCGGGAATTATGGACGCTATCCTGTCGATATTTATAATAAGATCATTCGCTTTGTCCTTACATGGGTGCTGCCATTCGCGTTTGTCGGTGTTTATCCGGCATCCTATTTCCTTAGGAAAGAGGAGTGGTATGCGTATGCATTCGCCACACCTGTAATTGGGGTTATCTTTTTCATGATATCCGTCGTCATTTGGAATCAGGGAGTGAAGCGGTACCGCGGGGCAGGAAACTAAAAAGAAATCCCTTCAGCCATCAGGTTGAAGGGATTTCTTTTTGTTTATTTACGCTTATTCTTTCTTTCTATATATCTTGCCTGGGCTTCGGCATATTGCTGTTTTTCCATTTCCGTTTCCGGTATTACCATTGGAACTTCGGTCGGCTTACCATCTTCATCAATGGCAAGCATCGTTAAAAAGGCGCGTGCCGTAAGCTGCTTTTCACCTGTTAATAAGTTTTCTCGTTCCACCTTCACGAATACCTCCATGGAAGTGCGGTGGGCACATGTGACATAAGCCTCAAGGTTAATCGCGTCTCCTGTCTTGATGGGTGCCAAAAAATCAAAAGAGTCGCTTGATGCTGTCACGACTGGCTTTCGACAATGGCGCATAGCCGAAATGCAGGCTATTTTATCGACATATGCCATTACCTTCCCGCCAAAAATGGTATTGTGATGATTTGTGTCAGGCGGGAAAACAAGGTCAGTTAAAAAGGTCCTTGACTGCTGTGTGGGATGGCCTGGTGCTATCTCTACGTCGTTTTCGATCATTTGCCGGTTGTTTGGGCCAATAGATTTTCCCGGACGATTTTGGCTGCCTCGACCATATTTTTAAGGGAAGAAACCGTTTCAGGAACGCCCCTAGTTTTCAGGCCGCAGTCAGGATTGATCCAAAACTGGTCTTTATCCAATACCTTGATGCCTCGTTCAATCATGTCGACCATTTCCTTCACAGCCGGGACTCGAGGACTATGAATATCATATACCCCTAGGCCAATTCCTTTTTCGTATGTCTTTTCCTCGAATGCGGAGGCAAGCTCCCCGTGGCTGCGGGATGTTTCGATGGAAATGACATCGGCATCTAGGGAAGAGATGACATCCATGAAACTGTTGAAGTCACAATAGCACATATGCGTATGGATTTGCGTTGTATCTTCCACGCTCGATGTGGAAATCAGGAACGAATTCACCGCCCAGTTCAAATACTCTTCCCGGTCGCTTTTCTTCAATGGAAGTCCTTCTCTAAGTGCAGGCTCATCCACTTGGATCATTTTGATTCCTGCCGCTTCCAAGGCAAGTACCTCTTTATCCAAGGCAAGGGCAAGCTGATAGCAAACATTCTCCCTTGAAATATCATCACGGACAAATGACCAGTTCAAAATCGTTACAGGACCTGTGAGCATTCCCTTTACCGTTTTCTTTGTCAGTGATTGAGCATGGACGCTTTCCCTGACAGTCATCGGCTCGATGAAATGAACGTCGCCGTAAATGACGGGGGGCTTGACGCAACGAGAACCGTAGGATTGAACCCATCCTTTTTCCAGAAAGACGAATCCCCCCAGCTTATGGCCGAAATATTCAACCATATCCGTCCGTTCAAATTCTCCGTGAACGAGAACATCCAGGCCGATTTCTTCTTGAATTTCGATCCACCTGGCAATCTCATCATTTATGAATGTTTCATATTGGGCAGCAGTCCAATCTCCTCTTTTGAATTTACTGCGTGCTTGTTTCACTTCAAATGTCTGAGGGAAGCTGCCGATCGTTGTAGAAGGAAGAAAAGGCAACTTGAAAAATTCACGTTGTTTTTGGTAACGCTCTTTAAATGGCAGCTGACGTCCCGAGGTCTTGGATTTAACCTTTTCTACATCGGCTTGTACTGCTTTATGATTCCGGGCCTGGGAACTGGCTAACGTTTGGATCGCCAATTTATTCGCATCCACTTTCTTTACGATTGCCTCCAAACCTAGATTGCTGCCTTTGACAAGGGTAGTGATTTCTTCTAGCTTCTCATCCGCGAAGGCAAGTGCCTCCTTCACTTCTTTAGCAAGCGCGTTTTCATTGCGAACGGTCACTGGAACATGAAGCAGGGAACAAGAGGGTTGGAGCCAGATTTTATCTTCTGCCACTTTGTTCTTGATCGTCTCGATTAATTGAAGCTTGCTCGATAAATCGGAAAGCCAAATGTTTTTTCCGTCAATCACGCCTGCACCAAGCACTTTGTCTGCCGGGAAGCCGAACGTTTCAAGATTGCGGACATTTCTTTGTTTATCATGAACAAAATCGAGCCCGATTCCCTGAACTTTCAATTGAGTGACCGCTTCATAGTGTTCCACGGCATCAAAGTATGTTTGGAGCATGATGTTCAGGTGAGGTGCCGCTTCATTCAGTTTTTCATAGAGGTATGTAACAGTTTCCATATCATCTTTGGATATCGATGAAACAAGGGAAGGCTCATCTAACTGAACCCACTGCACACCTTCTTGCTCCAACTCCTGCAATATTTGTGTATAGAGGGGGAGCAGGCTCAGGATGATGCCAGGGATATCTTCTTTATTGAAGCCTTTGGAAAGGGAGATGAAGGTATACGGTCCGATAAGCACCGGCTTCGTTTCAATCCCCAGCTTCTCCTTGGCTTCCCGATATGCAGCAAGCGGCTTATTTTCTGTTAAAGTCAGCTGGGAGCGTTTTAATTCCGGGACAATATAGTGATAATTCGTATTGAACCATTTCGTCATCTCGGATGCGACTTCGTCCTTGTTACCGCGGGCCATTGAATAATAAACGGATAGCGGGACACTGCCTCCTTCATAAGAGGAATAACGTTCGGGAACAAGACCGAACATCACGGAAGTATCGAGCATTTGGTCATACAAAGTAAAGTCATTGACAGGAATGATATCAACGCCTTGCTCTTTTTGCTTTCGCAGGTTGCCCAACCGGATCGCTTCCAGTTGCGATGTGAATTCCGTTTCTTCGATTTTTCCTGACCAGTAAGCTTCTAATGTGCGTTTCCATTCACGATCTTCCCCGATGCGCGGGTATCCCAGATTACTACTTTTCAAAATTTCCATCCTCCTACATTCTTTGAATTTGATTGATATCCAACAAAAAAAGCACCCCTAACAGTCAAAAAGAGAAAGTTAGAAATGCTTAAAATAAAGTGTCAAGCGAATTGCCACTTACATGAAAGGTTCCTAACACCTCCCTATCTCCCGTAGGTTAAAACAGTGTTGTTGAAACAGGCAGGTCTCCTGACTTAGGGCATATCATTAGCGGCAAGCCTTCCCAATCCTTAGGATCAGTGGCATATCGGGTGGCGCTAACATTCCCATTACAGTGGCGGGACCGTGCCGGGATTACACCGGACTTCCCTTTTAATCCTAATGAACATTAGGAACCTGTTTCCACATATGAAATTCGATAAGTTAAAAATTTATAAAATAGAAACTATTATAAAAATTTAGACAATCTTAACATATCCGACCAAAAGGGTCAACAAGCAAAAGTTTCGTAAACAAGCCCTATGACAAGGCTGAAGTCTTTTCAAAATAGAATATATTGATTGGACAGGGAGTATGTATAAGGAAGTGGGCGTTTTGAAATGGGGCGTGGGGGATGACTTTCTACATCTTGATTGCCGGAATCATTTTTTGCATGGTGATGAGCATTCGGACGTTATTTCTTGTCGAGTCGGGGGGGAAAAAGTTCTCTCTTGAAGATATGCTTTGGCTCGGCAATTTATATGCGACGATATTGGTTGGTTTTGCACTGATTTATTTATTATACGAGCTTCAGAATCACTCAGTGATTCTTGATATGGGCAATCGATTGGATGGCACTTTTTATGAACAACTGAAAACTTCTTTTTATTTCAGTGCGATGACGATGTTTTCTGTAGGATATGGCGATATAGCACCTATAGGCATGGGCCGGATGATAGCGACAATACAGGCATTCATCGGATACACGCTTCCGGCGGCATTCGTGATTCGGACGGTGATCGACCTGGACCAGAAGGATAGGAAGGATAAATGAAAGTTGTGTTTCTTTCGATTATTGGGTACCCTTACCATAATGAAGAAAATGGAGGGTTCAATATGACTGTTAAAATTGGAGAAAAAGCACCTGATTTTCATTTACCTGCTAACAACGGTGAAATGGTTTCCCTTTCGCAGTTCAAGGGCAAATACGTTGTTTTATATTTTTACCCTAAAGATATGACCCCGGGTTGCACGACGGAGGCATGTGATTTTCGGGATCACAATGAACACTTTGAGGAATTGGATGCTGTCATCATTGGCATCAGCCCGGACCCAGCCGCGCGTCATGAAAAGTTCATTGAAAAACATGGATTGCCTTTCCTTTTACTGGCTGATGAAAGTCATCAAGCTGCCGAAGCATTCGATGTGTGGCAATTGAAAAAGAACTTTGGCAAGGAATATATGGGCATTGAGCGTTCCACCTTCCTGATTGACAAGGAAGGCATGATCGTCAAAGAATGGCGCAAAGTAAAAGTAAAAGGCCATGTTGAAGACGCTCTTGAAACTCTTCGTGAACTCCAAAAATAAGGGTGAGCGACATAGGGAGCTCGCCGCCAAGTTGATTCATCATTCAATACGATTGAAGCCAAAAGAGAGAATCCTGATAAGGGGCCATATCCGCACGAAGCCACTGATTAAAGAGCTGATCGTTGAAGCTTACAGAGTCGGGGCCTTTCCATATGTAGAACTGGAGGACGATGAAATAAATCGTCACCTGTTACGAGGGAATGTAAAAGAACAGCTTGCCACCTCAGCACAATGGGCCATGAAAAAATATACTGATATTGATGCGCTCATCATCATGACCGGTGATGAAAGTACAATGGAA
>NZ_PHNG01000792.1:0-17620 GCF_002803435.1 Bacillus sp. mrc49
TGTTTGCGGAGGGAGTCAATCTTTATATCGATGAGCTCAAGGAGAATGGAAAATGGCCGGTCGAGTTCACTTTACTTGGATATAAGCCGGAGCGGTGGACAGCCGTCGATTCGCTGACGATCGGGAAATATATGGCCTTTGATTTAGGCGGAAACTGGGAGGACCAGGCGTTCAGGCAGTATTTGCTGCAAACGTTCCCGAAGGAAAAGGCGTATGATTTATTTCCGGATTATCCAAAGAGTGCTCCTTATATCATCAGTAAGGAGGAGCTGGATATTGAAAGAAGTTTCGCAGCGGCCGTCATTCCGTATGAATTCAACGGCAGCAATAATTGGGTCGTTTCGGGCAGTAAAACCGATTCGGGGAAACCTTTATTGGCGGATGATCCACATCTTGGGCTGGCCACACCGTCCGTTTGGTATCAAATGCATTTGGAAGCCCCGACAGTCAATGTGAGCGGCGTGATTTTTGCCGGAATTCCGGGGATCATCCTCGGCCATAATGAAAAGGTCGCATGGGGAGTGACCAATACGGGACCGGATGTCCAGGATTTATTCATTGAGAAGAGAAATCCGGAGAACGAGAAGGAATTCGCTTTCAAGGATAAATGGGAAAAAGCTGAAATCGTGGACGAGCCAATCAAGGTGAAGGATGGGAAAACCCTGGATTATAAGGTGACCGTTACCCGTCATGGACCGGTCATCTCCGAGTTTGCCGGCAAAAGCGGCAAAGATACGGTCCTTGCCTTAAGGTGGACGGCACTTGATCCATCTGCGGAGCTTGAAGCGGTATTGAATATGAATAAAGCGGAAAACTGGAACGATTTCGAAAAGGCTCTCTTGAAATTCGAAACGCCGGCGCAGAATTTCGTCTTTGCGTCCACCGATGGGACCATTGCCTATAAGGCGAACGGGAAAATCCCGATCCGGAAAAAGGGCGATAGCATGCTTCCTGTTCCTGGCTGGACGGATGAATATGAGTGGAAGGGCTACATCCCGTTTGATGAACTTCCTAAAACGATCAATCCAAAGGAAGGCTTCATATCGACAGCGAACAATAAAGTCATCTCGGATGATTACCCTTACCACATCAGCAATAACTGGGCCCAGCCATACCGTCAAATGAGGATACAGGAATTTTTGAAGGCCAATAAAAAGCTGACGGCCGAAGACATGCAAACGCTGCAGATGGATCAGGTTAATCTTCAAGCCAAGGAATTTGCCCCTCAGTTCCTGGAGGTATTGAAGGGTTCATCGGGCAAGGAGGAAGAAGAGGCACTAAGGATTTTAAAGAAGTGGAATCATATTGATTCCGCGGATGAAGCGGCACCGATGATTTTTAATGTTTGGATGCGGAAAATAGGGGATGTTCTGCTTAAAGAAGAAATACCGGAGGAAACCCTCAACCTTTTTAATGGAAGGCGTTCTGCCATTGATGAACTGCTGCGCCGGGCTCTGGACGGTAAGCCGGGTCCGTGGATCGAAGAGGGCGGCGGATTGGAGCAGGTGCTTGCCAAGTCGCTGCAGCAGACGTTAAAGGAATTGGAAGAAACACAGGGGAACGATATAGCTGATTGGGAATGGGGGGACTACCATCAGGTAAGGTTCAACCATCCACTATCGAGCGTCACGCCGTTAAATTATTTGTTTAACAGCGACGGCGGTGTACCGGTAGGCGGCAGCAGCGTCACTGTGCAGGCAGCGGCATTTTTGGAGGACGGTACCGTCAATCATGGCGGATCCTGGAGATTCGTCATGGATCTATCCGACATGAGCAAGGCCTATCACCTCGTTGGACCTGGCCAATCAGGTAACGTCAAAAGCGAATGGTACCACGATCAGCTTGACGATTGGGCAGATGGGACGTATCACCAAACGGTAATGAATGATCCAAAAGGTGATAAGCTGACCTTGAAGCCAGCTTATTGATTAAAAAAGCACCAAGTCCGGCATGATCCGGACTTGGTGCTTTTTCATTGTTTTTGCTTAGTCAAAAATTCGGCAAGGAACTCCTCGAAATTGGGTGCTTCGATGGCGGCGATCTTTTCATATGATTCAATGATTTTGAGCTTGATCTCTTGCTCGAGGTCGCTCCGGTCTTGATAGTTTGTGTTTTTTAATGATTTTTTTATTTTTGGATTCAAAGAATTGATTAAGTTCATCAGCTCTTCTTTAGAAAGTTTACTATCCACAATGGCTTTTCTCCTTTCTATCATATACCTCATCCATATAGTGCTTTCGGAGCTTTTTGAGTGCTTGTTTGCGGATGCTGGAAATATTCTGGGGTGACTCATGGAAATAGGCAGCAATCTCTTTATTGGATAGTCCATAAGAAAAGATCATGGTCAGTACCAGGTTTTGTTTGGCCGTTAACTTCTGCAAGGCCTTTATCATCTCTTCATCACTGATATGTGAGGAGAGATCATTCGTTTCCCCCATTTTTTCAAGCTGACCGTCATAATTGCCGATTCGATCGATCATTCTCACGGCATCGCTCGGTGCCGCATCAAGTACCATTCGATAGCGTTCCCGCTGCTTGCGTACCCTTTTATCAAAATCAACGGAGAAAAAATAAATCAAGGAGCACATGTATTTATATACCTTAGCCCGGTAATAGAAAATTTGGAAAGTCTCGTTGAGATGACATATGTTGTGAGAAGAAGGGGAGTCAAGAGTCTCGGTGAGAATCTTCATATGCTCTGGGTTTTGTAAAAATACGTGAATGATCGGTTGTTCAAAGAAAGATGAGTACTGTTGCTGTAAGAATTCTAATGAATGAGAAAAAAAATGAGAAGTTGATGGGTTCATTGTTATCCCTCCTTTAATTATTAAAGTGATAGACAAGGGGAATAAATCAATTATATACGAACATTTGTTCTTTTTTCCATGAATCAATAGTGCTAGATTGATTTTTTTAAACAAGTTTCACTTTAGATATCAGATACATGAAATGGGGTGAAGAGGATGATGATTGAGGATGCTACTGTGTGGGTGTCATTAGTTAGCGAATTTGGCTATCCATTCGTCGTTTCTATGTTTTTGCTCTTCCGCTTCGGTAAACAATTAAAAGAACTGACAACGGACGTAGAGAACTTAAAAAAGTCCGCTCATAAAACGAAACGATAACCTCAGGACGTCATGTGCTAGGTGGTAAAACCGAGTTTCGGGTTCTTGTGAAAGGGAATCCGGAATTCGGGTATAAAGAAATAGGTCTAATGTGTCTCAATATCCCTCCTTATATAGTCAAATAAAAAAACTCAAGCCATTATTTGGAATATAACATAAAATAGGTAAAAAATAATCCTCAAATGGAATCATTTTACTACAATAATTCATCCGTCCATGGAATTAGATGTGAAATCCTCCTCTTGTACGATTTTAGTTTTATGAATTAAAGTGAAAATACTTTTAAAAAAACAACATTTTCAAAAAACTTACAAAAACTTTGCGGCATCCCAGAAAGGGGTGCTGTTTTTCTTATTTTTTGTAATAAACTGATAGTATGGAAAAGGGGTGACAATTTTGAAAGAAAAGCAGCTGGAAGATATTCGAATTCTCCAAGAAGAATGTGAAAGGGGTAAGTTCACATTAAAGCTGAACTGGGAAACTCTTCGCAGTCGTAATGGTCTTCATCAAAATGATTTTTTTCATTATGTTGGCTCGAACCTGGTAGGTTTTCTTGGCCTTTATGATTTTGGGAACAAGATCGAGATGTGCGGGATGGTGCATCCGGATTTCCGGAGGCAGGGAATCTTCACAAATATGATGGAAGAGGCCATAGGAAGCGCAATGAAGCGGGAAAATAAGTTGATCATTTTAAATTCACCAGCCCAATCACCTTCCGGAAAAGGTTTTTTGACACAGGTGCCATGCCAGCTTGCTTTTTCCGAGTATCAAATGAAATGGTCTCAAATGGAGCTGGGTGAATATGAAGATGTCGTTATTCGCCCTTCCCGGAGAAACGATGAAGAAACGGAAATACTGCTGGATATCCACTGCTTTCATTTTACGGAAAAAGAGGCACGGGATTATTATCAGCGCATTCTCTACGAGGATACGCTGAAAACGATGATGATTGAAAAGGATGGTCGGACGGTCGGTAAGATCCGTGTTGATCACTCAGGCGGTGAAGCGTGGATTTATGGATTCTCCATCCTTCCGGAATATCAGGGAAGGGGACTTGGCAGAAAGGTATTGAAAAAGCTTGTGGCCGAACAATCCCAGCTCGGATATGATATTTTTCTCGAGGTCGAGGCAACGAATGATCATGCGTTGAAACTCTATGAATCTTGCGGATTCAAGACGATTCAACGCCAGGATTATTACCGATACGAAGGGCTGAAATGAGTGAGGGGGAGTGGAATGCTGACATTATTCACGTATAACTGGCAGGTGCGAAATGAGTGGATCGATTGGTGTCGGCCCTTGGCGAATGAGGAACTTAACCGGCAGCGAACGGGGGGGATGGGCACCATTTTACGGACGCTGGCCCATATTATCGATGTCGAATGCAGCTGGATCCGGGCTATACAGGGGAAGGTGGATGTCGAAATAAACCTGGACGCTTATGTTACCATCGAGAAAGTGGAGGAATTATCCAAGCGTTACCACCATGAAGTGATAGGTTATTTGAATTCTCCTTCATTCGATGATGGGCATGAAATGATTGAACCAGCTTGGATGGGCGGCCGGCTATATGATAAGAACAGAATATTGAACCATCTGATAGCGCATGAAATCCACCATATCGGCCAGTTGTCCATCTGGTCGAGGGAGCTGGGGATCGAGCCGGTAGCCGCAAGCTTGATCGAGCGGGATTTGCAGGTTCATTGAGTGTCAGGCTGCAGGAGTAATTTTCCTGCGGTTTTTTTTTTGAGGTTGCAAGACTCGAATGGCAATCTGGTCAGATTATGCCTGAAAAGCCATTTATCACTTGGTTCGCCCATATCGAAGCGACTTTTTCCCCAAGTAATTGATGGGTGCCGGCAAAAATACCGGCAAAAGGTGCCAAAAATGTGAAAATAAATAGATAAATAGTACCAAATATCCAAAATTCTAAATATTACCGCAAAATGTGACGTTTTTTCGACAAAATCATGGTATATTATTCTAGCATTTTACAAAACTAGAAGGGTTGTGAAGTATGTCGTTCAAGATTCAAGTTAAAAAAATGCTCGCCCCTATGCTTGCTGTAAGTTTGATTACGGCTCCATTTGCCGTGCCGGGGGAGACATCGGCCAAAGAGGCTTCCAAAAAGCCGGCGGCCAAACCATTCGTCATATCGGCACCTGCCGTTAGTTACGCAAAAGGGACCAAGGCGAGTGTAACCGTCACCCCGAAAAAAGGCAACAAAGGAAATGAAAGCGTTGTCTTCCAGCTGATGCATGGGACGAAGGTCATTTCACAAGCAGCCATTGAGACGGATATTAAATCGGCCCAAAAATTCTCTGCCTACTTCAACTCGTACCAATCGGGTGATTGGGTCAAGGTATCGGTGGTTTCCAAGTATAACGGCAATACGAGCAACTTCGGAAACAGTCTGGCGACCTCCGTTTCAGATGCACCATTCGAATTGAGGATCATGGAAACGACCGATATACACACGAACCTGATGGGCTATGATTATTACAAAGATGCCGCATCGGAATCGGTCGGCTTTGCCCGCACGGCGACCTTGATCAAGCAAGCACGAAAAGAAGTGAAAAATAGTGTGTTGGTGGATAATGGCGACCTTATTCAAGGCACGCCGCTAGGTACGTACAAAGCGAAGATAGCACCACTGAAAAAGGGCGAGGTCCACCCTGTTTATAAAGCGATGAACCTGCTTGATTATGATATGGCCACATTCGGCAATCACGAATTCAATTATGGTTTATCTTATTTGGACGAAGCCATTAACGATGCAAACTTCCCTTATGTCAATGCGAATATCTATAAAAAAGATAAAGACAAAGATCCGAAAAATGATAAAAATAAATATACACCTTATAAAATCGTCACCAAGAAGGTAAAGGATATCAATGGGAATGAAAAAGCGGTAAAGATAGGCTATATCGGATTCGCTCCGCCGCAAATCATGGATTGGGATAAGGCGAATCTTGAAGGCAAGGTCATTACGAAAGAAATCATCGCGACTGCGAACAAGTATATTCCTGAAATGAAGAAAAAGGGTGCGGATGTGATCGTGGCGCTTACACACTCCGGATTCAATGGCGACACCAAGAATACCGAGGATGTCATCTATTCATTAAGCAAGGTATCCGGTATCGATGCAATCACGTTCTCCCATACTCATAAAGTCTTTCCGGCACAAGATGAAGCGTCGTTAGACAGTCTATTTAAGGATGGCCAAGGCAAGGTCCTCAAAGGTGTCGATAATAAAAAAGGGACCATAAATGGGGTGCCGGCCGTTCAAGCGGGGTATGGCGGCAGTAATCTGGGCATCATCGACCTTGATATCCAGAATATCAAAGGAAAATGGAAAGTCGTTCATTCCGATTCATCAACACGCGCGATCAACGACAAAGTGACAGGAAAAAAAGCGGCTGAAGATCCGGCTGTCGTCAAAGCGGTCAAAAAAGATCATGAAGGTACGATCAAGTATGTCAATACACCGATTGGAACGACTACAGCACCGATCCATAGCTACTTCGCCCTTGTACAGGATGACCCTTCCGTACAAGTCGTGACAAGCGCCCAAAAATGGTATGTAGAGAAATACATCAAAAACAACCGTCCAGAATACAAAGACCTTCCAATCCTCTCTGTAGGGGCTCCTTTCAAAGCGGGACGCAATGGAGTCGAGGAATTCACGGAAATCAAACAAGGCGGTCTGACCATTCGCAGCGCCGGCGACTTATATTTATATGACAATACGTTAAAGGCTATCAAAATCAAAGGTTCCGTCGTTAAGGAATGGCTTGAGATGTCGGCAGGGAAATATAATACGATCGATCCTGCCAAAACCGAGGAGCAGGAATTGCTCAATGGAAAGTTTGCAGTCTATAATTTTGACGTCATCGACGGGGTAACCTATCAAATCGATGTCACCAAGGCTCCGCGCTATGATGAAAAAGGAACGAAGGTGTCGGATTCAAGCAGGATTGCCGAGTTGAAATATAACGGTGAACCAATCGATCCAAACCAGGATTTCATCGTCGTGACGAATAACTACCGCGCTTCAGGCGGGGGGAACTTCCCAGGAGTGAAGGGAAGCGAGTATGTAGTCGATTCTGCGGATGAAAATCGCCAAATCTTGATGGATTACATCACACAAGAGGGTGAAATCAATCCAACCGCTGATAATAACTGGTCGATTGCCCCGATTTCCGCCAAGGTGAATGTGACTTTCCCATCATCGCCAAAGGGTGCGGATTATTTAAATGAAAACAGCTCGATCTCTTATACAGGGAAAAAGGACGATAAAGGCTTCGGCATTTACAAGTTCAATCTAGGAAAAGAAAATGTCAAAGTGCAATTGCTCGGTATTAATGATTTTCACGGCCAGCTCGATACGACCTCCGATTTTGGCGGCATCAAGCAAGGGCGTGCGGATTATTTGGCAGCGCATCTGAAGCAGCGTAAAGCGGAAAACCCTGCGAATACTCTTTTACTATCGGCAGGCGATGCAGTCGGGGCAAGTTCCCCGGTATCTTCTTTGGTCCAGGATAAACCGACGCTTCAATTTTTGAATGATATGAAATTCGATGTCGGCACCGTCGGGAATCATGAGTTCGATAAAGGGGTGGAAACCTTGATGGCCCAGATCAATGGCGGCAAGTCACCTACCTCCGATGTCGTGTTTGATAAATTGGATTTTCCATATGTGGTTGCCAATGTTGTATATAAAGATACAAAAAAGCCTATTTTGGACCCTTATGTCATAAAAAAGGTCGGCGGAGTTGATATTGGCTTCATCGGAGTGGTCACGAATGCGACACCTCAGAAAGTCAGCCCCGATGGCATTAAGAATGTGGAGTTCATCGAACAGGCACCTGCCGTGAATAAGGCGGTTGCTGAATTGAAGGATAAAGGCGTCAAATCGATCGTCATCATCTCGCATGACCCAGGCACTGAAAAAGACGGAGTCATCACAGGTGAAGTGGCTGATCTAGCTAAAGCCGTTGATGATGAAGTCGATGTGATCTTAGCCGGCGATAACCATGCCAAGGTCAACAACTATGTCGATAATAAATTGATTGTCCAAGCATATTCCTATGGGACGGCTTTCGAAGATGTCGATTTGGAAATCGATCCAGCAACAAAGGATATTGTCAAAAAGTCCGCTGAAATCGTGACCGTCACACAAGATGGCATCACGGCTGATGCAGGGACGACAAAATTCATCAATGATTATTTGGATATGTTCCCCGAGCTGAAAGCACCGCTTGGGACAACGGAAGAGAAGATCTTAAGAACCAATGCCTACACAGAGGAAACGGCACTTGGAAATTTAATCGCCGATTCAATGAAGGCCGATTTGAATTCCGATTTCGCTTTCATGAATCCAGGCGGAATTCGTGCGGACATTCCGAAGGGTGAAGTCACTTTTTCTGATTTAGCGAAAATCCAGCCGTTCGGCAATGTCTTGGTCAAGCTTGAGCTTACAGGATCTGAAGTGAAAACGTTGCTTCAACAGCAATGGATCGTGGAAGGAGCTCCGAAAACGCTGCAAATTTCAGGATTGAGCTATACAGCTGACTTCAGTAAGCCGGTCACGGAGCGTGTCACTTCATTGAAGAAGGCGGACGGGACACCGATCAAGGATGACGAAACCTACACGGTGACCGTCAATGATTTCATGGCAAGCGGCGGCGATAACTATACCGTCCTGAAAGGAAAAGAACGTGTATTTGGACACGCTGATCTAGAAGCCTTCGTTAACTATGTGAAAGAAACGTTCAAAGGCGGAAAGATCAAAGCGGAGGTCGAGCACAGAATTACGAATATCAATAAGTAATGAAGAAAAAAGGGGAGCGTTCCGGCATGTGTTGGACGCCCTCCTTTTTGTGTTGGGAAAGCTCGATCGTCACCGTTTGGATGGGAGGATTTTTGCAGCGCGGCATTCAAAAAAAACTGAGTGTAACTTTTTTCCAAAATACTCGTCGGTACTAGTAAGAATAGGAGGAATGACGATGAACCGGAAAAAAATGATGCTTATATTCAGCTTGTTCCTTTTGCTTGCGGCATGCAGCAACAATGAAGGTGATAATTCAGTGTCCGAATCGGGAGATGATAAGGCGAGCAGTAAAATGGACGCTTCCTTTTCCGGCGATAAGGAGCCGAAAGAAGAAGTGGCGAAACAAGAAGATATCACGGCCGAGAGGAAGGTCATCCATCAAGCCCAGCTTGAATTGAAGGTAAAGAACCTGGAAAAGGTACAGCAGAGGATAGAGGAGATGGCGGAGGAATATGGAGGCTATGTCGTCGAGTCCAATGTGTACCGGGAAAATGAAGAAAAGATGGAGGGAACGATAACGGTACGAGTGCCGGAAGCCCGTTTTCAGGATTTTCTTGCCGTTAGCGAAGGGGAAGCTTCGAAAGTGGTCGGAAGAAATGTGACCGGCCAGGATGTAACGGAGCAATATGTGGATCTAAAAGCCAGACTGAAGTCAAAGAAGACTGTCGAGGAACGGCTGCTCGCCTTCATGCAGGAAGCCGAAAAGACGGAAGATCTACTGAAAATATCCACTGATCTTGCCGCGGTTCAAGAAGAAATAGAGCAGCTGACCGGGCAAATGAAGTATATGGAAAACCAAACCTCCTATTCAACGGTCACGATTACGCTCGCACAGAATGGGATCATTGTACCGGGCATTGATAAAGAGGAATTGAATACTTGGGAGCGAACGAAGAAACAGCTTGCAACGAGTGCTAACCTATTGCTTAAAGCCGGTTCAGGAATCATCGTGTTTATCTTCGGAAACTTGCCGATCCTCGTTATTTTAGGGATAGCGGGTCTGTTGGTCCACTGGGTGATGAGAAGAAGAAGGGAAAAATAAGCGCAAAAAAAGAGAGTGCCCAAACTTGATAGGGCACTCTCACTTCCTTTATCTTTTTCGTTTATGCAAGCCTGTCACATAATACAAGACTACCAACAGTATGATCCAAATCGGACCGACGATCAGGGCGATTCTTGTATCTGCCGAAAAGCCGAGTATAACCATTACGAATACCAAGAAAGCAAGCGTTAAATAAGAAGTGAATGGGAAAAGGGGCATCTTATAGGATAAGCCTTGTTTTTCCCCCGGACTCATTTTCCGCCTTGAGATGATTTGCGTGATAAGTATGGTTCCCCATGTCCAAAGTGCACCGAATGTAGCGACACTTGTAACGTAACTGAAAACTTTATCCGCTTCCATGTAATTCAGGTAGACACCGAAAAGAAGCACGACAGCCGAAACGATAATGGCCACGCCAGGAACGCCCGATTTTGTCGTACGCTCGAAGCTTTTAGGTGATTCACCTTGCTGCGCCAGGTTGAACAACATTCTCCCGGTACTGAAGATACCGCTGTTACAGGATGATAGGGCTGCAGTCAGAACGACGAACTGAATGATTCCTGCTGCACCCGGTATGCCGATTTTGTCGAACATCATCACGAATGGACTGTCTTTACCATTCATTTGATCCCATGGAGTGATCGATAGAATGACCGTAAGAGCCAGGACGTAAAAAAGTAAAATACGATAAAAGACCGTATCGATGGCTCTTTTTAAAGATTTTTCAGGATTTTTGACTTCACCGGCGGTTACACCGAGCATTTCAATTCCCAAGTACGCGAACATGACCATTTGGAAAGAGAGCATGACGCCGGAAATGCCATTAGGGAAAAATCCTCCGTGTTCCACAAGGTTGCCGAATCCAACCGCGATTCCGCCGTTCCCCAATCCGAAGATGATCATTCCAAAGCCAAGAACGATCATAAGGATGATCGTAACGATTTTAACGAGGGCGAACCAAAACTCCAATTCACCGTATGCCTTTACAGCAAGAAAGTTGATGGTCGTCATGATGGCTAGAGCGGCTAAAGCCCATGCCCACTGCGGGGTTCCAGGGAACCAGAATTGCATGTAAATCCCGACCGCCGTAATTTCAGCCATACAGGTGGCTATCCAAACGAACCAATAGTTCCAACCGGTGATATAGCCGGCAAGAGGTCCGACAAATTCGCTCGCATAGCGGCTAAAAGAGCCTGCGACTGGATTTTTTATCGCCATTTCTCCCAGTGCCCGCATGATAAGATAGATCATGAGGCCGCCAATGGCATATGAAATGATTATGGCAGGACCGGCCAATTTAATTGCTGATGCCGAGCCTAGAAATAGACCGACACCAATGGCTGCACCAAGAGACATTAATGCGATATGTCTTTCTTCCAATCCTCTGTGCAATTGAGATTCTTTGGAGTTTTGCATAGTTTTCCCCTTTTCTATGTTGGAGTTTCATCTTCCTATCTAGCATTTTATCACTAGTAGAGCCGCTTACATATTATTTATTGATTTTTCACATAATATTACAACTAAATAATATATTTTAATAGATAGATTGTAAAGAAAAAAATGAAAACGCTTACCATTAAAGGAATCTAGTTTATTTTTCGTCACGTAAATTTATTAATATCCAATTATATTGTTATTTAAACAAAGTTAAATTATGTTATTTTTCTAAAAATTTAGACTTCGGCAATCGAAAGGGCTGTCCCATTTTCAAGGAACAGCCCCTTTAAATGATTATTGCCAGATGGCGGAGGCCCATTCCGGATGATCGATGAATGGGTTTCGATTATGCTGATATTTATTGTAAATGACCTCATTTCTGTTCCGCTCGAAGGCATCCACTGGATCCTGTGCATTCCATTGCAGCAGGACAGACAATTTTCCATGATACGGGGCAGTGCCATTGTTGACTTGATTATTGAGTTCCAAATCTATTTCCCCATCATCCCCCTCATAACGGACCGCCATATAAAATAGCATTCTAGCAACGTCGCCCTTGACGCTATTACGCGGCTCCCATGAATCGGAGTCATAATAGTTCCCTTTCGCTTCCGAGTGTTCTGAACCTCCATTATCGAAGTCAAGGTTGTTTCTTGTACTGTTGACCGAAACATCAGCTGGGCGAAGATGATGTAAATCGGTGCCTGGTCCTAAAGTGGTCCCGAAGTTTCCATGTGATTTTGCCCAAACATGCTCACGATTCCAATCATTGACGCCAGATCCATTCACCGTCTTTCCTTGAGAACGGCCTGTATATAGAAGAATGACATTATTGGGATTATTCGGATCCTCATCGGTTTCCCGTAAAGCTCCCCATACATTATCGTAAGATATTTCATCATGGTCATCGATGATTTCATGAAGTGCACTCTTTAGCGCAGAACCTGTTTTTCCAATCGCAGCGTCATAGTATGAGCCAGCCCCTGGTGCCCCTGGAACTGAAGCGTCACTTGATTGTATCGCAGTTACATTCTTTATGCCTGGATGGCTGAAATATGCACCAAGTACACCGGTAATCGTTACTTTTTTCCCTTTTAAAGCAGGATTCGACTTTAATCCGAATTCAGGGCGAAAAGAGGCGGGGACCTGAATATACGCCATGTTGGCCATGTTTGTTTCCGAAGGGCTGTCAGCTAATGCCAAGGCATAATCGTTTGGATAGCCGCTCGTTATGACTACATTGGCAGAAGTGGGCTGACCCACCACATATCCAGAGACCGTCTTGATTGCGCCGTCTTGATTGGAAATGGCCTGGGCGACGGAATAAGGAGAGGACAAAGAGCCAGCTCCAGCCGCTGCGGATGATGAGGCGTCGGTGAGAACGGGAATAAAGAAAGCAAGCACGAATAAAAGGGATAGGATAAATCTTGGTTCATGTTTTCTGAACATGTTATTCCTCCATAAATCGATTCATGTTCATTTCCAGGGGAAATGGCATGTATATGTAAGATTATGGATGGATCCCGTTATTTCCTTCTGGTTTGTCAAAAATGAGAGAATACAGCTAGTGATGGCTGGCGGAATATAGGGGAATAGCCCGGGAAATATCGAAGCTTGTTAATGAAGGCGATCGGATGCGAAAAAACCGCCAGCAGCCTACTGACGGTTTTTTTTATTCTTTTTTATGAGCAGGCTTTGAATGAAACTCAATAATAACGATCCGATTAAAGCTCCCCAAAAGGAATGTATGTCAAAGCCACTGACTACGTAGGAAGTGATTTGGAATGTGAAGGCATTGATAATGAACGAAAACAATCCAAACGTCAGGATGGTGATCGGCAATGTAATCAGCTTTAATATGGGTCTGACCAGCAAGTTCATGATGGATAATATGAATACCGCCAGCAGGGCTGTACCGTAAGATTTGATCGTGATGGAGTCGAGAAGCCAGTCAATAACGAGCAATACTAACCCGTTGATAAGAAAACGCATGATTATATTCATGAAAAACTCCTCCTGAAGTCACTCTACTACAAGCCATTATACTAAAATTTCATGAATTCAGTTATATGTTTGCAGAATTGTCACAAAAAAAGAGAATCATCGTGCCGATTCCTTTGCCAAAAGCAAAAGACCCCATGATAGGAGTCTCCGTTTGCCAGCAAAAGGGGGTTTAATCCTCTTTCGCTTCACCATTATCAAGCTCACACTATACAGCTTCACTTCTACTTAGTTATTGGCAACGATCTTTTCGAATGTACTCAATTCCTCCGTATCCTTAAGCTTTGGGTTGGTACTTAAAGACAGCAGGGCACTTTCAATGAGAAAGATGCGCGGATCGGCGTTTTGTAGAAACTCCTCTTGGACAAAGTGGATTAATTTCAGGTTTTTTACACGTTCTGCTTCATCATCCAGACAAAGCTTGAAGATCATTTTCTTTAAGGCATTGGCAGAGTTCAGGAGTGCTGTATGAAAATCCTGCTGTGTATGGAACATTTCAGGCAGCCATTGCTTGATGACATCCGGTTCCAAAAGCTGTGCGTTGGCTCGGCTCACATCTTCGAAAATGGTTGTAATCCTATCCACACAATATCGGATGATTTCTGTAGGGTTGAAATCAGGCTCTTTAGCCATAGCGTTAAAATGGATCGTTTGGTGCATCATCCCTGAATAAAGGATGGCACAGTCCAGTATATATGGTTTTTTTTCGGCACCGAAAATTTCGAGAAACCGTCTTGAGAGCCAGTGTATATTTTGGAATTTAACATGTGTAATGAAGTTTTTTAGATCGGTGTCATTTGAAATCATGATCTCTTCATATAAAGTAAATAGTTTACTGCTTTTATTGGAGTGGATTTGCAATTCGGATTGCTTAATGAATATTTCAATATCTGCAAGATTTTGTCCAATAAGCAGTTCATTTCGCTCCTTTTCGAATTTTTCCTGTGCGGAAACGAAGACTGCCTTAAGCAATTCACTTTTAGAAGAAAAATAGTTATAAAATGTGCCTTTTGAAATGCGGCTATAATCTAAAATATCCTGAATGGATGTTGCTTGATACCCCTTTTCAATAAATAATTCGTGTGCATATTTAACTACAAGTTGTTTCCGCTCATTCATCTATATCACCCTTAGTCTTATTGGCTGGACATTTTAACGTAATAGTATCTCATTTTCCGAGCGAACACAAACCGGTATATCCCCGATATTCCTAGTAGATTAAGGGGTGCGGCTGCTTTGTCACATATAAAAGAGTGGAGTCCTAGTGAAAATGGCTGCGGTCCAATTATAAAACGAAAGTGGCCTTGGGACAGCCCCCGTGGTTGGCCATCCTGTTTCTCGATTACTATGCCATTGGAAGGAGATTGGATAAAATCGATTTTCATGGAGGAATATCAGAGATAAGGGGCGTATACCATTATTAGGATTTAATTTGAGAAACTGGATTGAAAACCTATGGAATGGAATGTTCAGATAAATAATCATCAGTATATTAATGAATTCATTATTATATTAAAATTATTATAAATAAGTATTGATTTTTTCTTGATAAGCTTTATCATTATATACATAAATAATAATGAAAAGGTGGTTCAATTATGACAAATAAGACAAACCTTACAACAAGCTGGGGCGCACCGGTCGGGGATAATCAAAACTCAATCACGGCTGGCCAACGCGGTCCTGTACTCATTCAAGACGTGCACTTATTGGAAAAACTGGCCCACTTCAATCGTGAGCGTGTGCCTGAACGTGTCGTTCATGCGAAAGGTGCCGGTGCATTCGGCACTTTCGAAGTGACGAACGACCTTTCTCAGTATACGAAAGCTAAGCTTTTCAATGGTGTTGGCAAGAAGACAGATTTATTTATCCGTTTCTCAACAGTGGCCGGTGAATTGGGATCCGCGGATACAGTACGTGATCCACGTGGATTCGCGGTTAAATTTTACACGGAAGAAGGAAACTACGATATCGTCGGCAATAATACGCCAGTATTCTTCATTCGCGATGCAATCAAATTCCCTGATTTCATCCATACACAAAAGCGAGATCCTAGAACACATTTGAAAAACCCTACAGCAGTTTGGGATTTTTGGTCACATTCGCCTGAATCTTTGCATCAAGTTACGATCTTGATGTCTGACAGGGGCATTCCGGCAACGCTTCGCCATACACATGGTTTCGGAAGCCATACATTCAAATGGGTGAATGATGAAGGAAAAGGCGTTTGGGTGAAATATCACTTCAAAACAGAACAGGGCATCAAGAACCTGGATGTTAATCTAGCTGCAAAACTAGCAGGAGAAAACCCTGATTATCATACGGAAGACCTTTTCAATGCCATCGAAAAAGGAGACTTCCCGGCATGGAAACTATATGTTCAAATCATGCCTTTGGAAGATGCGGACACATACCGTTTCGATCCATTCGATGTGACGAAGGTATGGTCGCAAAAAGATTATCCGTTAATTGAACTTGGCCGGATGGAATTGAACCGAAATCCGGAAAACTACTTTGCTGAAGTGGAGCAAGCCACGTTCTCACCGGGAACATTCGTGCCTGGAATTGAAGCCTCTCCGGATAAAATGCTTCAAGGTCGTCTATTTGCCTATGGAGATGCCCACCGTTACCGTGTTGGCGCGAATCACAACCAACTTCCGGTAAATCGTCCGAAGGTGGAAGCGAACAATTACCAGCGTGATGGATTCATGCGGGCAGATGACAATGGCAAGGGCTCGGTTTATTATGAGCCGAATAGCTTTGGCGGTCCTGTGGAATCAACGGAAAATAAAGTCGCTCCTTTTGATGTGACTGGGCAAGCTGCCCAAGTCGGCCATAATTCCGATGATCACTACACACAAGCGGGCGACTTATACCGGTTATTGAGTGCCGAAGAGAAAACCCGCCTCGTGGAAACGATCGTCGGCGCAATGAAGCCTGTCGAATTGGAAGAAATCAAGCTTCGTCAAATCGGCCACTTCTACAAAGCCGATCCAGAATACGGAACCCGCGTCGCCGAAGGTTTAGGCTTGGCGGTCCCGCAAGAAGCGTAATATTTAACCCGTTTAAGCAGGCATCCATTGGATGCCTGCTTTGTTTTTGCGAAGTCAGGATGGGCGGCATTGCTGGCTTTTGGTGCATTAGCCATAATTCATTAAAATGAGCATACACATATGGGTAAGGGGAGGTGCAATATGGACGTTTATGTGAGGCAGAATGACTCTATATGGTATTATAGCCAATTATTCAAGGTCAACTACCAACTGATCATTGATTCCAATAGGGGAATCGATCCACAGGGCCTCATGATAGGACAGCAAATCAAAATTCCCGGCTTCACGTCGACGGCATATAAGATTAAGCGGGGGGATTCATTATGGGCAATTGCCAAATCACGTAATCTTTCATTGGATGCCTTATTTGCGGTTAATCCTGACCTCAACCCGAATGCCCTGCAAGTCGGCCAGACGATTGATGTGCCAGTAAGGATTACGTGGAGGCTCACTCAAGGGAATCAGAACTATGACTATAAGACATTGCTTGCCGATATGGGTCGGCTGAAAAACATTTACCCTTTTATTCAAACATCTCCGATTGGCGACTCGGTGTTAAATAGGGATATCCCCGAAATCCTCATCGGGCAGGGGGATAAACGAATTCATTATAATGGTTCGTTTCATGCGAATGAATGGATTACGACCCCCGTGATCATGACCTTTTTAAATGATTATGTGTTGGCAATCACGAATCAAACGGATATCCGCGGCCTTTCCATGTTGCCCTATTATCAAAAGACACTTCTGTCGATTGTCCCGATGGTGAACCCCGATGGAGTGGAATTGGTGCAAAATGGCCCGCCGGCAGATGAGACATTGAGAGCGAGGCTCGTGGGATGGAATAGTGGCAGCGAGGACTTTTCCGGATGGAAGGCGAATATCAATGGCGTCGACCTCAACGATCAATTCCCCGCCAAATGGGAGCTGGAGCAGGCCCGCAACATGGTAAATGAACCAGGCCCGGCCAATTATTCGGGAACAGGGCCGCTTACACAGCCAGAAGCGATTGCGATGGCAAATCTAACGAGAAAGCGTGACTTTGCGAGAGTCCTCGCATTCCATACTCAAGGTGAGGTCATTTTTTGGGGGTTTGAAAATATGGAGCCGCCAGAGTCTGAAACGATAG
>NZ_PHNG01000793.1:0-3929 GCF_002803435.1 Bacillus sp. mrc49
AACGGGAAGATTTAAACCCGATCGAGGAAGCGGCGGCCTATCAAACGCTGCTGGAAAAACTGGAATTCACCCAGGAGCAGCTGGCCAACCGGCTGGGGAAAAGCCGGCCCCATATTGCCAACCATGTGCGATTGCTATCGCTGCCTGAAGGGATAAGGAGCCATATCTCAGCGGGCAAACTGTCGATGGGACATGGCCGGGCATTACTGGGCATCAAGAACAAGGAAATGCTTAAGCCTGTAGTGGATAAAATCCTCAAAGAAGGAATGAATGTAAGACAGCTGGAGCAATACATACATCAATTGAACGATCGCGTTTCACGTGAAACGAAACCAAATAAACAAGAGAAAAAAGATATTTTCATAAAACAGCGCGAGACAAGCCTTCGCGAAAGGCTGGGAACCAGTGTAACGATAAAGCAGAGCAAGAAAAAAGGGAAAATAGAAATCGAATTTTTTTCAAAAGAAGATCTAGAGCGGATTCTGGACTTGATCGATCAAGAGAACCTTTCCTCATAACTTGGAAAATGGCATGTCGATTTATTTTTTCACTGTCGAAAAATGGGTGAATTAGATGATGGTTTTATTAGGTACTTTGGTGAATGGTGCGTGCATTTTAATCGGTTCAATTTTGGGAAGGTATTTACAGCATATACCTGAAAAGATAAAAGAAACGGTCATGAGTGGAATCGGCTTGGCCATCATGGTTTTAGGCTTGCAGATGGGATTGAAAAGTGAGCAGTTCATTCTTGTCATTTTAAGCATCGTTGGGGGCGCTGCCCTTGGCGAATGGGTCAATCTTGAAGGCAGGCTGAATTCTTTAGGGAATTGGATCGAGCGCAGGATGAAGGCCAAGGAAGGGACTTCGATTTCGCAGGGGTTTGTAACGGCTACGCTCATATTCGGGATTGGGGCGATGGCGATTATCGGTGCCCTGGATAGCGGGATCCGGAATAATCATGATGTTTTGATAACGAAAGCGATCATTGATGGGTTTACTGCACTTGTCCTTGCCAGCACGCTAGGGATAGGTGTCCTCTTTTCAGCATTTCCGATCATCATTTATGAAGGTTTCATTGCAATCTTTTCAAGACAAATCAACACGATGATACCGACTGCCTTAATGGATTCGTTCATACAGGAAATGACCGCAACGGGGGGCGTCATGATATTGGCGATAGGCCTGAACATTATCGGCATCACCAAAATCAGGGTCGCAAACCTGCTTCCGGGCATCCTCGTTACCGCCATTCTCGTCACGATCATGTATTATGTATAAACAAGAAGGAAGGGACATTCCCTTCCTTCTTGTAATTGGTTTCGTTCTTGTCAAATTTTTTTAATGGAAAAGCGCGTCTACGAGCGGGGGTAAGCGGAACCGCCTCTGGATAAGCGATGAACGGCCGGAAAACGGCACTGCCTCTCTTTACAATCCGTTCACATTATACATCCCTTAAAAAATAGGCAAACTCGATTTTCATCGAGTTTGCCTCCAGTCTAAAAGGATCTTAAATGGAAGATCCTTTTTTATTTTCTAAAACCAATGTTAGTGTTCAGTGGCACTACCTCTTCAGTCATTTCAGTTGCTTCCAGTCATTTATGTTTCACAATATAAGGAGTGAATCTTGATCTGATCAGTCTATACACGATTCATTAAAGGGTTTTTTCTTGCTTCAATGCCCAAGTGAATGGCGTGATGGCTGGTTTTGCTTGATAAAGATTTTGCGCCTCATCAATCCCTGCGGCAATGGTTTTGGCCATTTTCAGCACAAGATTGAGACGGGTGTTTTGCAGGACCATGAATTCCATGAATCCACTGACATTGACGATTCCCGTGATATGGGCATTACCAACGGAAGGAAGATCTTTATTGACTCCAGCACCGGGTTTCACGGGGCCTTGCCCGATTTGGACGATGCCAACGCTTTTCAGTTTACCTAAGCAAGCATCGATGCCTATGATAAAGGAATCAGTATGAATCTTATTTATCTCGTTCAATTTCTCCTGCAAATTCATTGCATGGATAGGGTCGTCCAGAGTCCCATACACATGGAAAGGAGAAGAGCTGTTTTGCGTTTTCTCGCTTAGCAGAGTGCCGACAAGCGGTCCGAGTGAATCGCCTGTAGATCGGTCCGTGCCGATGCAGACAATGACGATGGGCTGAAGCTTTCCGGTTGGCAGAAGGTTGATCAATTCCTGGGAAATTTGTTTGGATGCATCCGTATCTTCATGAAGGATGCGACTCAATCTATTTTTATTAGTATGAAATAGACTAGAATTCAGATTCATCGACTCAGCTCCTTTATTTTATTCGGTATTACAGTATACGGATAAAAAGGGGAAAATATACGGCATTAATGTTATCGGTGAGGGGATATTTTGTAGAGCCTGCAAACGGGCGAAGGGGAGATGGATAGATGTTTCTTCCATTCTACCAATTGCTTTCTATATATTCTGGTGCTTTATCATCTGGGAAAAAACGTCTAATTCTTTTACCTCTATACCCATATTTTTTTTGTACAGAAACCCTTATTTCTTGTTAAAATAGAGAAAACTTCTTTTAATCATGGTTAGTTTAAGGCAAAAGGGGTACAGGGAATACGTCCATAAAAGAAAATCATAGAGAAGAAAAAAAGCTTTGCAGCATTATGCAAGAGGTAGGAGGAAAACATGAGCCGCATGTATGATAACGTTACAAACGAATTATTGGATGAAAAGATATGGTTGTTGATAGGCGAGGGCATTATTAAAATCTTCCTTGTTCTATTGTTATCGCGTATTATTATTACTATAGGAAAGACCCTTTTAAATAAATTCTTCAAAGCACGTTCAAGAACTCCGATTCGGGTTTCGGAGCGCAGGGAAACGACCCTCATAAAATTGCTGGAAAATATCATTACCTATGTGATCAATTTCATCGCTTTGATGATGATCCTTGAAATTTTTGGACTTCATGTAATGCCATTGCTTGCTGGTGCAGGGGTAATCGGCTTGGCCATCGGGTTTGGTGCCCAAAGTTTGGTCAAGGATATCATTACAGGATTTTTCGTGATTTTTGAAGATCAATTTTCGGTTGGTGATTATATTAAGATCAATACCTATGAGGGAGAAGTCATTGAAATCGGGCTTCGGACAACGAAAATTAAAAGTGACGCAGGCGAATTGCACTTCATCCCTAACGGCAGCATCATTCAAGTCACCAACTATTCGATTTTGAACAGCAAGGCGGTCGTTGATGTGACAATCGCCAATGATGGATCGATCGAGCGTGCCGAAAGGGTTCTGATTGAGCTTTTAAACAGCATGGAAGGCAAATACGATGCCCTGGTTAAAGCTCCTGAATTTTTGGGGATCGAAACGATAAATCCTGATGAAGTCGTCCTTCGGGTTACAGCGGAAACCAAGCCATTGCAAAATGTCGAATTCAGCAGGGTTTTGAGAAAAGAAATAAGTGCTGCCCTCGATTTAATCGGGATTAAATCCACTTACAGTGGCAGCGAGTCGTAGAATTAGGGGGCTCAATGGTCATGGAGGAAAAAGAATTTGCGCTGAACGATATCGTGGAAATGAAAAAACCACATCCGTGCGGTGTGAATAAGTGGAAAATCATTCGCCTAGGCATGGATATCCGGATAAAATGTGAAGGCTGCGGCCACAGCGTAATGCTTGCACGACGTGAATTCGCAAAGAAAATGAAAAAAGTCCTGGAAAAGCATGAGAAGTGATCATGCTTTTTTCTTTATGTGAAAGTAGTCCTTCCATCTCAATGATTTACTTGTCTTTTTAGGAAGCGAAATCTATAATTGGGAAAGGTTTAGGTAATTGGATGGTGCTTATAGAAGATCAATCCTTTTTCCATATGTACGAACTATCTTGAAGGAGTGAAATATAAATGGCTTTAACAGCTGGTATTGTCGGTTTGCCTAACGT
>NZ_PHNG01000794.1:0-3547 GCF_002803435.1 Bacillus sp. mrc49
AGTTCTTCGATTGCAATGCAATACGCCAAGTAGTCGCTCCCGATTCCCCCGTATTCCTCTGGCCACGGAATTCCCGTCAAACCAAGTTCGGCCATTTTATCAAAAATTTCACGGTCAAATCGTTCTTCTTCATCCCTCTCGGCAGCCGTAGGAGCCACTTCATTCTGCGCAAAATCGCGCACCATTTTTCTGATCATTTCATGTTCTTCGGTCAATTTAAACTGCATGATATTCTTCCCCTGCCCTTTTCGATGTATTTAAAGATTCTTATTGATGACCATTCTTTGGATTTCACTGGTGCCTTCATATATTTCCGTTACCTTTGCATCCCTGAAATAGCGTTCGACCGGATATTCCGTCGTATATCCATAACCTCCGAATACTTGGACAGCTTCTATCGCCACCTCGACAGCCGTCCTCGAAGCGAATAGCTTAGCCATCGCTGCCTCCTTGCCGCACTTCAACCCCTCTGAGCGTAAAAACGCCGCCCGGTAGACAAGTAATCTGGAAGCTTCTATGCCTGTGGCCATTTCCGCCAGCTTGAAGCCAATCCCTTGCTGCGATGCAATCGGTTTGTTGAACTGCACCCTGTCCTTTGCATATTGGACGGCATGTTCCATGGCACCCTCAGCAATTCCCAGCGCCTGGGACGCAATCCCGATCCTGCCGGCATCCAGGTTGGCCATCGCGATCTTGAAGCCTTCACCTTCTTTGCCAAGCAGATTGCCCTCAGGCACTTTCATATCTTCGAAGGTCACCTGCACGGTGCTCGAGCCATGAAGCCCCATTTTACGCTCGTCTTTACCGATGATTAAGCCAGGCGTCCCCTTTTCGACGATGAAGGCAGAGATTCCCTTGCTGCCGGCCTTGGGATCGGTCGAGGCAAAAACGATAAACACATCCGCCTCACCGCCATTCGTGATGAATACTTTGGATCCATTTATTCGATATAGGCCGTCTGCCTTTACAGCCTTCGATTTCAAACTCGCAGCATCGGAGCCGGAGCTTTGCTCGGTCAAGCAAAATGCACCTAAATATTGTCCTGCGGCTAACTTAGGCACATACTTTCGTTTCTGCTCCTCGGTTCCAAAATAAACGATCGGATTCGTTCCAACAGAAGTATGGACGGACAATATGACACCTAGGGTGGGGCTTACTTTGGAAATCTCGTTGATGGCGATGATATAAGACATGAAGTCCATCCCCGCGCCACCGTATTGTTCGGGGATCGGAATTCCCATCAAGCCAAGATCGCCCATTTTTTGCAGGATCGCTTTCGGAAACATGCCTTTTTCCATGGCCTCGATATGAGGGGCAATTTCTTTCTCCGCAAAATCACTTACCATCTTCCGCATCATTTGCTGTTCTTCTGTAAACTTGAAATCCATTCCTTCATTCCTCCCTAGCTGCAGATGCTTTTCAATGATCAGTTATATTCGTAAAAACCACGTCCTGATTTCCTGCCCAGCCACCCAGCTTTTACATATTTCCTTAGCAGCGGACACGGACGGTATTTATCATCGCCCAGCCCCTGATGAAGGGTTTCCATAATATATAAGCAAGTGTCGAGTCCAATGAAGTCAGCTAGCGTAAGCGGCCCCATCGGATGGTTCATCCCAAGCTTCATCACATCATCAATCGCCTCTTTAGCGGCAACGCCCTCATATAGCGTATAGATGGCCTCGTTGATCATCGGCATCAAAATCCGATTCGCTACAAAACCGGGGAAATCATTCACTTCCACCGGCACCTTGTTCAAGGTTTCGGCCATCTTTTCCACCCTTTGATATACTTCATCGGCTGTAGCAAGACCGCGGATGACCTCCACAAGCTTCATCACTGGAACCGGGTTCATGAAATGCATGCCGATGACATTGGCAGGCCTTTTCGTGCTGGCCGCTATTTCGGTAATCGGCAGTGAAGAAGTATTGGTGGCAAGTATGGCATGGTGTGGCGCGATTTGGTCCAGCTCAGCAAATATCTTCGTTTTTATTTCCATATTTTCCACTGCAGCTTCAATCACCAAATCCACCTCGGCTGCATTTTGCAAGTCAGTCGATGACGTCAGCCTGGAAAGGGCTGCATCCTTATCCTCGGCCTTCATTTTCCCTTTTTCGACCTGTCGCGAAAGGTTTTTGGTGATCGTTCCTAAGCCCTTTTCCACAAATTCAGCTTGTAAATCATGCAAGAGAACCTCATAGCCCCCCATTGCGCAAACCTGGGCGATGCCAGACCCCATCTGTCCAGCACCGATGACCATCACTTTTTGAATGTTCATGAAAACCCTCCTCATCATCTATGAAACTATCATCCTTGCTTTGGCACCTCGATTAAGATCGCATCTCCCTGGCCGCCGCCACTGCAGATCGCTGCTATGCCCAGTCCCCCGCCACGGCGTTTCAACTCATGCATGAGCGTGATGATGATGCGGGCACCGCTTGCCCCGATCGGGTGACCTAAGGCCACTGCACCTCCATTGACATTCACTTTTTCCGCCTCGACGCCGGCAATCTTCCCGCTGGCCAGTGCCACAGCTGCGAATGCTTCATTCACTTCGAATAAATCGATGTCTTCCACCGATTTGCCTGCCTTCTTCAGGATTTCATTTATGACCAAGCCAGGCGTTTTCGGGAAGTCCTTCGCTTCAACTGCCACTTCGGCATGTGCCAAAATATAAGCAAATGGAGCTTTCCCTTCTTTTTCGGCACGTTCCTCACTCATCAATACGAGAGCCGCCGCTCCATCATTGACTCCCGGTGCATTCCCTGCCGTTATCGTTCCCTCGTTATTAAAAGCTGGCCCTAATTTGGCGAGCTTCCCGGCAGATGTATCCTTTCTTGGTCCTTCATCATGTTCGATCGTAATCGGATCCCCTTTTCTTACCGGAACCTGTACGGCAACGATTTCTTCTGCCAGTATGCCTTCATCCATCGCTTTAAGCGCTTTTTGATGGCTATCGTAAGCCCAGCCATCTTGTTCCTCACGGGTAATTTCAAGATCCTCGGCCGTACTGTTTCCGTAAGTGCCCATATGTACCCCTGTGAAACTGCAGCTAAGTCCGTCGGATATCATCGTATCCTTCATCTGCGCATCGCCCATCCTTAAGCCCCAGCGTGCCTTCGGAAGAATGTAAGGTGCATTGCTCATGGACTCCATTCCCCCGGCAACAATGATGTCCTCATCACCTAAACGAATGATCTGATCGGCCATTGTGACACTGCGAAGCCCTGATGCACATACTTTATTAATCGTTTCCGTTTTCACTTCCCAAGGAATACCGGCATGTCGGGCTGCCTGACGTGAAGGGATTTGCCCTTGACCTGCCTGAAGCACATTCCCCATGATTACCTCATCCACCTGGCCGCCTTCGATTCCAGCCCGTTCAAGTGCCTCCTTGATCGCGATCCCGCCAAGCTGTGATGCCGTAAAACCGCTAAGGCCTCCGCCAAATTTACCGAAGGGCGTTCTCACACCACTGATTATCACTGTTTTTGCCATCCTTATTTCCTCCCTCTATGAAAATTGATTGAACGCTCGCTCAATTAAG
>NZ_PHNG01000795.1:0-3337 GCF_002803435.1 Bacillus sp. mrc49
AGGACGAAGGAAATCGGGATCCGAAAGGCAATCGGGGCAAACCGGAAATCGATCCTTCTGCAATTCTTAATTGAAGCGGTCGTCTTGAGCTGCCTAGGGGGATTGTTGGGAGTGGCAATTGGATTCGGAATCGCAAGGTCGATTTCAGCTTTTTCAACATTAACGATTAGTTATTCATGGTCGGTGACAGTGTCTGCCTTCTTATTCTCGATATTGATCGGGATTGTCTTTGGCGTATTCCCTGCCAATAAGGCATCGAAATTGAATCCAATCCAGGCACTGCGGCACGAGTGAACATACAAATTATAAAGAAAGCGGCTAGGAATATGCCCGCTTTCTTTTGTATATGAAAAAGGATAAAATCAACATAAATAGCAGGTGAAACGGTCAGGGGGGAACTCTTCATGAAGATTTTGGTGGTGGAAGATAATGCTTCATTATTGGAATCAATCCGGCAAATTTTGGCCGATGAATATGAAGTCGATACAGAGACTAACGGGGAGGATGGGCTATTCATGGCCCTGCAAGGCATTTACGATATCATTTTATTGGATGTGATGCTTCCGGGAATGGATGGCTTCGAAATCGTCCGAAACATCCGGGAAGCAAAAATCGATACAAGCGTTTTGTTTTTGACGGCAAAGGATGGCCTTGAGGATCGTGTCAGAGGGCTTGAGATGGGCGGTGATGACTATTTAGTCAAACCGTTCCAGGCACCGGAGCTTAAGGCAAGGATCCGCGCCCTCCTTCGCCGAAGCGGCATCATAACGCTTTCGCAGCATGTGAAGTACCGTGGAATCGAATTGCTGGAAAAAGAAAAGGATATTTCAGTTGATGGCAAGGTCATCAAAATGACCTTGAAGCAGTACGAACTATTGGAGTACCTCATTCAAAACAACGGAAAAATATTGACCCGGGAGCAAATCTTCGACCGCATTTGGGGATTCGACTCGGATACGACGATTGCGATAGTCGAAGTGTTCATCCATCATCTTAGGAAAAAGCTGGAACCTTACAATTACCATAAGGACATTCAAACCGTCAGGGGCATTGGTTATATGCTAAAACAACCATAAGGGGATCATTATGTTCCAAAAAACAAGACTTCAACTAACATTATTGAATTCTATCGTCTTTATTGTCTTGATAGCCATATTAAGCCGAACGATTTATTTCTATACGGAAAATCAAATCTATAGGGATGTCAATGATTCGCTGAAAAAGGATTACAGGGGCTTCATCAATGGAGGCATGCCAGGAGGCCGGCCGCAAGGCGAGTTCCTCTTGGGACCAGGTCCGAGCGTCATCGTTTGGGGACCTGAAGATACGATCATAGAGCCTAGACTTAGCGTGGACGATTTCTTCAAGGTCAATGAATCGAAATTCCACCCTGAAAAATTTGACGAGATTGAAGAACTCCCGGTGAATGGCTACACGTATCGCGCCCTTTCCACCAAGGTCGATACGGATTACGGGGAGTTGATCGTACAATTCATCAGGAATGTCGATTCCGAAAAAGATATGCTAGATCGCCTGCTGCTCATATTGTTTGTTGGCGGGGGCATTGGCAGCTTGGTGGCAGTTGGAGCCGGCTATCTATTGGCAGGACGGGCCCTTATTCCGGTAAAACGCTCATGGGATCAACAGCAGCAGTTTGTTTCGGATGCTTCGCATGAAATCCGCACACCGCTTGCCGTCATACAATCAAGGGCTGATTTGTTATTCCAATCACCGAACGCGACAATCGAGGAAAAAGCCGTCGATATATCGATCATTTCAAAGGAAGTCCGCCGCTTGAATAAGCTTGTTAACGGACTTTTGACCTTGACCAGGACCGATTCGAATCAGGTGCAGGTGAATAAAGCGAATTTTTTTCTCGACGACTTACTTATGGATATCGTGGAACAGTATACTGATATAGCTTCTTTTCAAGAAAAAACCATCGTTAGCCATGCTCCTGAACAGGTGGTGTTTCATGGGGATAAAGAAAGGATTCATCAGCTGTTGGTGATTCTGGTCGATAATGCGATGAAGTTCACGGAGGAAGGCGGGGAGATTTCGCTTTCCTGCATCAAGAATGCAGCGTCGATCATCCTTGCCGTTGAAGATAATGGAATAGGAATGCAACAGGAAGAACTCCCCTTGATTTTTAACCGGTTTTATCAAGTGGAGCAATCCCGTTCAGCAAATGAGGGCTCCGGTTTAGGGCTATCCATTGCCAAATGGATTGTACAAGCACATCAAGGGAACATCAAGGTTACGAGTGAACAGAATGTACGCACTCGTTTTGAAATCATTTTTCCGAGAAACCAAAAGAAAATGTAAGACGGCTGAAATACCTAACCCATTCCGTGCTGCTTAAGGAAAAATTAAGGGTCTTTTTAGATAATGTCTATCAGTAATCCATTTCTTTTGGCAAAGGAGAATCATCAATGGTGAATAAACTTGGTAAGATGCGTTTTTTAATTGCGATCGTGGCATTTTTTCTTTTAATCGTTCAAGCAGTAATGGGGATCATGATGTTTGTCGACAGTAGCGACAATATGCCCATGAATGGCCAAGCGATGGCGGGGCAGCCTGCAGATCGCGGCACGGGGGCATCTGGCGATTCGTCCAAGAGCAGTGAATCCGCAGGTGAGGCTGACGAAACCGCGTCAAATGATGCAAGCGGCAATTTGGGGACGCCTCCACAAGGGTGGGCTGATGGCAGCAGGACAAAAGAAGAGATGTCAGGCGGCGGAGGCTTCCAGCGCGGGAATTCTCTAGCTCGTGAATACATCGATTTTTATCAAGGGGCAGGCGGCTTGGCAACATCCATCATCATCCTTCTGATCGGGGGAGCTGGCATTGCGACGGCGATAATGACGAGAAAGACGGCAGCCTGAAAATGGTAAAGAAGTTCATAAACAGGGAGGCTCCTCGAGAAGGGACCTTTCTTTTTGTTTTGAGAAAATCACACATGTAACTAATTGCCATTTTTGAATGAGAAATAATGATTGCACTTCAAAATAAATTAGTTTAATATATAGTTCTAAAGAGGTACGTACAACTATTTTGGATGAAAGAGAAAACGTTTGCATAAATTTTTTGAGGGTACCCTACTATTAATGCACGAACATTAAATTCACCTTAGTGGAGGCAGAATATGAAATTTCTGATTGCTATTTTAGGACTGCTTATTGTTTTTGGACTAGCTTTATTAGTGAGTAGTGACCGAAAGAAAGTTAAAATTAAACCGATTATCTTCATGGTGATCATTCAGCTTATTTTGACTTATCTTTTATTAAATACGAAGTTCGGGTTAGTGATCATCAATTCGATTGCCGATGGATTTGGC
>NZ_PHNG01000796.1:0-31665 GCF_002803435.1 Bacillus sp. mrc49
AAATGAGGGCGGTCTCGATTTGGGCGCGCTGACGGAAGAATTGTATAAAAAGGGAATTACGGATGTTTTGCTAGAGGGTGGAAGTGAAGTCAATGCCTCTTTCCTAAGGGCAGGGCTCATCGATAAATTCTTGATTTACGTTGCTCCTAAACTATTGGGCGGGAGAAACTCGCTGACGCCGTTTACTGGAGTGAATATTGATACGATGGATGAAGCGCTGGATGTAGCCTTCTCTAGTGTGGACATGTTTGGAGAAGACATCCGCATCACCGCTTATCCGAAATTATAATGGACAACAGGTGAAGAATGATGGTGGTTAAAACTGATGTATGCATAGTGGGGTCTGGCCCTGGAGGAGCACTGTTAGCCTATCTTTTGGCCAAGCGGGGCATATCGGTCGTCCTGCTTGAAAGGCATTCTGACGTGTCAAGGGAGTTCAGGGGGGAGTTCCTGAATGAGGAAGGAGAGGACATCCTTAAAAAGCATGGTTTATTCGAGACTGTGGAAAGGCTCGGCTTGCTAAGGATGGACCGAATCGAATATTGGCAAGGTGGCCGCTTATTTAAACGGATTTTTCCTGAATGGCCGGTAGATCATGTTGGGATACATGTACCTCAAAATCATTTGCTTTCAGCGATATTGGATGAAGCGAAAAAGTTGGACACCTTTCGATTGATGCTCAATAGCCGGGTAACGGACTTGATTCAGAATGACCGGGGCCGGTTTACGGGTGTCAAGGTCCGGAAAGAGGGAAAGGACATGATTGTCGAAAGTCCATTGATCATCGGGGCCGACGGGAGGTTTTCCACGGTCCGGAAAAAAGCGGGGATTAAAGCCGTGATTAAAAATCATGGCTACGATCTGTTGTGGGCAAAAATCCCGGCTCCTAAGGGATGGCAGCCCTCAATCAAGATGGCACTGGTCAATGACTCCCAAGTCGCCCTCTTCACTCAAACGGGAGGGGCGATCCAAATTGGCTGGAATATAGAGCACGACTCTTTTCCCCAGTTGCGAAAACAGCCTTTTGAGCCTTTCATCGAAAAATTGCTGCTGGCCTTTCCTGAATTGATCGAAAGTGCGCGGGAAAATATCCGCTCCTGGCATGACTTCATATTATTGGACGTTCACAGCAGCTATTGCGAAACGTGGACGAAGGATGGAGTTGCTTTAATGGGCGACGCGGCCCATACGATGACGCCTACAGGCGCTTTCGGGCTGAATTGCGCCATGAAAGATGCCGATTTATTGGCCGATCTTATCCGGGAATGCATCTTGCATGAGGATGCTGACTTCCTTGGGCTAAAAGCTGCCGAGCCGGAAAGAAAGGCCGAAATTGAAAGATTGCAAGCCATTCAAGTGGACAAGGAGATATCCTTCGCCTCACAGTTTGCCGCTTATGTTTGAATAGGAGTGAATGATATGAAATTTGGGTTCGATATTGATGATACCCTGATTAATTTGAGGGAATTCGCGTTCCATCTTTATAATGAAAAGCTGAATAAAAACGTGGAACTGGCGGTATTCAAAGCGTTAAAGACGATAGAAATCCATGAAGCATTCGGGCTTGATAAAGAGGCGGGCGGCAAGATGTGGAATAGTCTTGTCGAGGAAGTGTATTATTCATCGTGTCCCGCTTTCGAGGGCGCAGTGGAAACGCTCCAGGAGCTTGAATTAGCAGGGCATGAGATTTATTACATCACTGCCAGAAAGACGGAGCATGGTGAACGGACGAAAAACTGGATGATCGAAAACGGCTTTCCGGTTAAGGATGACCATTTTTTCTGCGGCATGAAGGATCATGAAAAAATCGATACGATCAATCAGCTTGAGCTTGATTATTATTTCGATGATAAACCGGCTGTCCTCGAAACCTTATTGGATATTCCAACGAAGGTGTATGCAATCGACAATTCCTATAACAGGGAATTGGATATACCGAGACTTTCAAGCTGGTCTGAATTGAAGGAACTGATCTCCAAATGAACGGATGAGGATGACTTGATCGATACGGGTCATCCTTTTTAGATGCAATATTATGAACGGTGATTCATTTTTTTGCCTCTAAATGTTATGATTTACCTGAAGGAAATAAAAAAATGGGGGGATTGGAATGGAGATCAATATGGATAATTCGTTGATAGGCACGCTTGGAATCGAAATGAAAGAATACGGGGATGGGAAAATCATAGCCACGATGCCGGTGGATGAACGAACGAGGCAGCCTTATGGTTTGTTGCATGGGGGGGCATCTGTTGCACTTGCCGAATCCGTTGCAAGCGCCGGGGGGATGCAGCTTGTGGATCAGACGAAGCAGGCTGTGGTCGGACTTGAGATCAATGCCAATCATGTAAGGGGAGTTCGCTCTGGGTTTGTTACCGCGGAGGGGAATATCATCCATCGCGGGAGGACTACGATGGTATGGGACGTGAAGATCAGGGACGAAGAGGATCATCTTATCTGCATTTCCCGCTGTACGTTAGCCATCATTGACTTACCAAAGTGACGGAGAAAAAACAGCTTAGCATGGTAAATGCTCCGGGTTGATCCCTGGTCGGCTGATTGAATGGGTATACAAATGGTTGCAAAGGAGTTTTTTTATGCTTGTTGGCTCTATACAAGAAATCACCCGGCATCCGGTTAAATCATTTGCTGGTGAACAGGTAAAGGCAACGAAGGTGATGGCTTATGGGTTATATGGAGATCGCAGTCATGCCTTTAAGGACAAGCAGGGGAAATTCATCACGATAACCCAGGTTCCTGAAATGGTTCGCTATCAAGCTTTCTTTTCAGGTGAGGAAACGTTGAACGCTTATCCCGAATTGAAAGTGAAGGCACCGGACGGAAACGTGCTGACATGGGGGGATAAAGCCTTCCGGGAGGAAATGGACCTGTTGCTGAGGCGGGAGGCAGAAGCCGTTGAGTATCCTCCTTCGCATATTCCGTTCGGGGCCATCGAAGAAGAAAATATATTGCTTGTTAGTGATGCTTCCATAGCTGAATTGACGAAGCTTTGGGGAAATGAAGTGGATGGCAGAAGGTTCAGGCATAATTTAGTGCTGTCTTTAGTGAACAAAACGCCCTTTCTGGAAGAAAGTTGGTTCGGAAAGCGGATTATCATTGGCAATGACGTCGAACTGGAAATCAAAAGGCATTGCGAACGCTGCATGATCATAACGGTCGACCCTGGAGATTCCCATAAAGATCCTTCCCTATTAAAAACCGTCGTCAAGGAAAGGAACAATCATTTTGGCGTCTATGCTTCCGTCTTGCGGACAGGTCAAATCAGGCTGGGCGATCAAGTGTTTCTAAAGGGTTGATGGTGGATTAAGCGCCGATCTTGAAAAAACTGACAAATGAGCAACAGGCAAACTCTGATGTTTTCGAGTTTGCCTGCTGCTGAGGGCTGTTCCTGTTCGAGGGGCAGCTTTTTTGAACATGAAAAGGAAATCACCGGCCCTTCTTCAAATCGTCCTGGACACTTCGATCCCACATTTTAACCCCTGTATGGTAAGCGGAGCGGTTGATCAAATGTCCAGCGACGGGACTGGTCATGAAGATAAAGATGATGGCGAGCACGATCCGGAAATCGACATGGCCATGTTGATGATAAAAGTATAACAACGTGCCAATCAGGATGAACATGATTCCAAGCGTCGAGCTTTTTGAAGCAGCGTGATTCCTTGTATAGACATCAGGCAAGCGGATGATGCCGAAAGCGGATACTAGAAAGAGGAAGACACCCATTAAAAGGAATAGGCCGGATAGGATTTCAACGATTGCGGTCATCTTCAATGATCTCTCCTTTCTCGAGGAATTTGGCAAAAGCGACCGTTCCGATGAAGGAGAGGACTCCGAGCAGCAGAATGGCTTCAAGATAGGCGCTAGTGTCCATGACAATGGAGGCAAGCGCCACGATTGCGATCAGATTGATTCCCATTGCATCGAGTGCGATGACCCGATCCGGTACGGATGGCCCTATGATTAAACGGTAGAGGAACCCAGCCATGGAAAGGGATGCACCGAGCAAGGCTATTTTCAGCACTAAATCGAACATTATTTGCTCACCTCCATGATCGCCTTTTCGAATGTATGTTTAATACTATCCACAGCATCAGCCTTGTCGGCGATATCCATCGCATGGATATAAAGAATCCGATTATCCTCCGAAACTTCGACGACTAGCGTCCCTGGTGTCAGGGTAATTAAATTCGCGAGGATCGTTATTTCCCAATCCTTCGTCAGCACGGTTTCGAAGGCGAATATGCCAGGCTGCATATCCAGCTTCGGCTTTAAAACGACCTTGAGGACGCTAATGTTGGAAGAGACGAGTTCCCTTGCAAATATGAGCAGCAAGCGGATGACGGCGTTCACCCGGTTCAGGTAGAAGCGGTCCTTGAAAAAATGGCGGAAGACGAACATGATGCAAAGTCCCAATGCATATCCGATGATAAAGGTGCTCCCATCAAACTCATTTTTTAAAAACATCCAAGTAACCGCAAGGACCAGATTCAGTAAAATTTGGAATGACATCAGGCACTACTCCTTTAAAACCGCTTTGATATAAATATCCGGATTCAATAATGTTTCGACAGCTTGAGAAATGTAAGGGTATATCGCTTCCGTTCCAACTCCGTATATGACGGAAATGGCAACGAGGGTTACGGCAGGAATAAGCATCTTATTAACCGGAACGGCTGCCGGGCGATAATCAGTCCTCGGTGTTCCCCAGAAGCCGTAGATGAAGATTTTCATCACGGAATACAGGACCATCAAGCTTGATAGCAGGACAATGGCCATTCCAAGGTAGTCGCCTGATTTTCCAGCTCCCAGGAGAATAAGAAGCTTGCCGGCAAAGCCGCTGAATGGCGGGATCCCAGCCAAGGATATGGCAGCTATGAAAAAGGTCCAGGCAAGGGCGGGATACTGCTTGATCAAGCCGCCCATTTTCCTTAAATCAGCGGAACCGGTGAGTTTGATCATGATGCCGATCAGCAGGAAGAGTGCAGCCTTGATCAGCATGTCATGGATGATATATAAAATCGAGCCTGATAATGCCTGTTCATTCATCACGGAGATGCCGAAAACGATGACACCGACAGCGATGATGATGTTGTAAATGATGATTTTCTTTACATCCCAATAGGCAATCGCCCCGATGACGCCGATGAGGATGGTCAAGATGGCAAGCCACGCCAGGAAGGTATGGGTAAAGCCTTGGTCATGATAAAACATCAGCGTATAGGTGCGGAAAATCGAGTATATCCCGACCTTGGTCAGCAAGGCCCCGAATAGTGCCATCACGGGAATCGGCGGAGCATGATAAGACCCAGGCAGCCACTGGAAGAGCGGGAAAATGGCGCCTTTCAAGCCGAAAACGAGCAAGAAACCGATGGCTATCACCGAGAGGATCGCAGGCTGATTGACCTCTGCTATCCTTTGGCTGATCTGCGCCATATTCAATGTGCCCAGTACAGAGTAGAGATACGCGACCATGATGACGAAAAAGGAAGAGGAGAGCACGTTGACAATGATATACTTCAACGATTCCCTCAGCTGGATTTTCGTCCCGCCGAGTACCAGCAGCACATAAGAAGCCATCAGCATCACTTCGAAGAAGACAAATAGATTGAAAAGGTCGCCCGTAAGGAAGGCCCCATTCACGCCAATCAATAAAAATTGAAAAACGGGATAATAATAGTGCGCTTCACGTTCTTCCCCTATCGAGTGGAACGAATAAAGCAAAATGGCCAGCCCGATGATATTCGTAGTCAGGACAAGCAGTGAGGCAAGCATATCTGCGACAATCACGATCCCGAAAGGTGCCTCCCAGCTGCCGACACCCAAGGTCAAGATACCCTGGGAATGTACCGAGAATACAAGAAAGCTGGATATTACGATTCCAATAAGTGACGAAAAAAGTGAAATCCATCGTTGGAGCTTGATTTTTTTTGCAATGAAAATGAGAAAGATGCCTGTGAAAAGCGGCCATAAAACAGGCAGGAAGGTTAAGTTACTCATTCGTTTTTGTACCTCTCATTTCTTCCATATCATCCGTTCCGAGCTCCTGGTAGGAACGGTAAGCCAGTACCAGCAGGAAGGACGTCACACCGAAACTGATGACGATTGCCGTTAAGATGAGTGCTTGCGGAAGCGGATCGACATAGAAAGCAGCTTCTTCACTCAGCAACGGGACGGAGCCGGCTTTTAGACCGCCCATCGTCAAAATCAACAGATGGGCGCCGTGACTGAGCAGCCCGGTACCGATTATGATTCTTATCATGCTTTTTGAAAGCATTAAGTACGTCGCGCACATGAATAAAATTCCAATGACTATAGCCATTAATAGTTCCATTATTCACTCTCCCCTATCGTTTGAATAATGGTCATCGTGACACCAACAACCACAAGATAAACACCGAGATCAAAAAGCACGGCGGTGTGAAGTGAGATATGCCCAAGAAGAGGCAAATCGACATAACGGTAGGCATGGGTCATGAGCGGTACGCCGAACAACAGCCCGCCTGCAACCGTCAGGCTTGAAATGAGCAAGCCTGCACCGATCATCAACTTATAATCGATCGGCAGGATCGCGGTGACGGTCTTTAAATCGAAGGCGAGCAGCAGCAGCACAATGGCAGCCGAAGTCATCAAGCCTCCGACAAACCCGCCGCCTGGTGAATAATGCCCGCCCAGGAAGATGGCCACCGCGAAAAGGAGGATTACGAAGGCGGCGACCTTCGTAACCGTTTGAAGAATCAGGTCGTTTTGCTTCATGATTTAGCTTTCCCCCTTGTCAGACGCAATTTGATCATCGCGAAGATCCCGAGCGCGGCGATGGAAAGGACAGTGATTTCAAACATCGTATCAAGTCCGCGGAAGTCGACGAGAATGACATTTACGACGTTTTTCCCGCCTGCCTCTTTATACGCGTTTTCAAGGTAATAGCTTGATATGGAATCAAATAGTTTATTGCTGTGTGCCGATAAGGCGATCAAAGTCACGATGACGCCTACACCAATGGATATCAAGGCGTTATTCAACCTGAATGTCATCCGTTCTTCCTTTCTGCTGGCCATCAATGGCAGGTGGAAGAAGCAAAGCAAGAACAGCGATACGGAAATCGTTTCAATGACTAGCTGGGTCAGTGCTAAATCCGGAGCCCGCAGCAAGACGAAAAACAGGGAAATCGCATAACCGACTGCTCCCAAGATGATGATCGAGGTTAAACGTGACTTGGCAAACAAAATCGCAATCGCCGCGACGACGATGACGCCAGCTAATAGCAGCTCGTAAAAACCGATCGGGGCAAAATGTCCTGTATCCAATGTAAAGGCATCTTTCCAATAAATCGTAAAGCCCAATGAAAGAATGAAGAATAGGAAAATGGATAGCAGATAGTTCCGCAATGAACCAGTCATTAGTAATTTCATCACGGAGGAGGACGATCGTTCAAGTCCCCTTAATCCGTTATCATACAAAGAATTCAAGGATATACGTTCAGGAACCAACTGTGTGATCCTCTGCCACTTCGGAAGCATTTTGTATAAAAGAATTCCCAATGCGATGATGCCGATCGTCATCCATACTTCAGGTTTGAACCCATGCCAGAAAGCAATATGGACATGGAAATCATCGGTTGCCAAGCTAGGCTGTATGCCAGCTACTGCAGGCTTGATGATCGAAGAAGCAAGCAGGTTTGGGAAAATGCCGAAAACGATGACCAGCAAGGCAAGGATGATGGGAGAAACCAGCATCCCGATCGGTGCCTCATGTGGCTTCCTATCCAATAGGTTTGCCTGAAGGTTGCCTGTAAAGGGTTTGAGCACGACAATCATGCTATATATAAAAGTGAACACACTCGCAATCCAGGCAATAACAGGGAACAGAACTCCCCATGTGTCCATATTGAAGATATCCAGCTCCAATACATTGACCATGCTGGCCAAGAACATTTCCTTACTTAAGAATCCGTTGAATGGCGGAAGGCCTGCCATTGAAAAAGCGCCGATGATGGCGACGGTGAAGGTGATCGGCATCACCTGCATCAATCCGCCAAGCTTTTTGATATCGCGGGTCCCGGTTTCATGATCAATGATGCCTGCAACCATGAAAAGGCTGCCCTTGAAGGTCGCGTGATTAATCAAGTGGAATACGGCTGCAACCGTGGCTGCCAAGTAGATATTTTCCCCCATTGAATCATAATGGAGTGCTGCCGCGCCCAGACCCAGCAACGACATGATCAATCCAAGCTGACTGATGGTGGAAAAGGCGAGGATGCCTTTTAAATCGGTCTGCTTGATTGCCGAGAACGAGCCCCAGAAAAGGGTGATCAATCCGGTAATCGAAACGAGCCAGAGCCATAACCCGGATTCTGCAAAAACAGGGCTTAATCGAGCCACTAAATAAATCCCGGCCTTGACCATCGTTGCCGAATGAAGATAGGCACTGACGGGCGTCGGAGCCTCCATCGCATCAGGAAGCCAGATATGGAAGGGGAATTGGGCCGATTTAGTGAATGCCCCAAGCAGGACGAGCAATAGTGCAGGAGTGAAAAGTGAGTGATCCATCAGCTGCCCACTTTGTGCTATCAATTCACGTATGCTGAAGGTGTTGCCCATGATGGAAAGGAGAATGATCCCCCCAAGCAGGCTTAGTCCTCCAAGGACGGTAATCAGCAGGGATTTCTGTGCCCCGTAACGAGAACGCTCCCTTTCATTCCAATATCCAATCAATAAAAACGAGGAGAGACTGGTGAATTCCCAAAATGTATAAAGGACAATCAGGTTATCCGAAAGGACCACACCGAGCATCGCACCCATGAAGAGCAAAAGAAAGACGTAAAACTGATTCAGCCTTTCCTTCTCCTTCGATAAATAGAAAACGGAGTAGAGAACGACGAGTGAACCTATTCCGGTAATGAGCAAGGCGAACAGAAGCCCTAGTCCATCAACATAGAAATCGACATGGATACCGAGAGAAGGGATCCATGCAGCCCTTTCCGTCATGACATCGCCCTGTTTGGTCATGGGGATGTACCTTGAAAAATAGGTGAAAAGGAGAATGGGTAATATGAGTACAAACCATCCTGTATGTATTTGTCGAAATTGTTTGTATAAGAGTGGAACAATAAGAGCTAATAAAAACGGTGATAAAACCGCCAGATGAAGCAATGACATAAACTCCCCCCCTTTTTTACGAAGTCTTTCGTCTTATTATGCTTGTATTTACGCAATACTAGACGCCAGGAAATCTTCGTTGCTGATGCCATTTTTTTTATTAATTACATGTCACGATTAAAAGTATAACGCAATTTTTTGGGGTTTGCATGGCTTTAGGAACGAGGATCGTCCACTAAAATGAAGATTTATATATAGGTAGAAAAGGAGCCTCCACCGCTCTGAAAATATTTATTTCAAATGTTTATTTGCGGGGAATCCGTATAGTATCCATTGTGAAATCGTGGTTTATCTTGCATAATATAGGATAAAAGAAGCATGGATGGAGAAAACATGAAAAACACATATTTACTAAGCTACTTTCCGATCATATCAATCCTATTATTCAGCCTATCCTTTTCCATTTATGGGGAAATGCAAATGCTCAAGTTATTCGGGAATTTGGGCATCTACCAAGGAATGCTGGAGTTTTTTTCTGAAACGGGCATAAAGCTGGCGCTGCTGATCGTATTGCTTCTCCTATTTTTCATGGTTTTTGCCGCCTTGAAATTGATCTCTGACACTGTAATGGAGCTATCTTTGTTATTCTTTTCCAAGGATTCGGAAGGAAAAGCCTTGAACAGTGTAAGAAGGGGCTCGGTCATATATGTCATTGGCGCTGCGTGCTCCTTGTTCAGTGTTCAATACATCATTGGGCTAGGAGTGATCTTCACCGCAACGAATATCGTGGCCTTGATTTATTTCGTCAATAAATTGAGCCCGAACCTGAATTTGTCGAGGTTGGTCGGGCTGGTCTTCTTTCCGATCTTCGTTTGGACGGCCTTGATTTCCATCGTCGCCTTTGCCGGCTTGAAGCTTTACAACAGCGTCATTGCAAGCCTGCCCATCTAACCATAAAAAAAAGAAGGTGCCAATGAAGGCACCTTTTTTTCTTAAAACAAGATGGAACCCCGAATGCCCGGCGTTTAGGAGAATCAGTACTGAGACCGTTGCATTCCACTCAGCCTAAAACCCCTTTAGTCCGTTAAGCATTCTTCCCCAGCCTTCCTATTCACTTTTTTTCAGCTAAAAAGCCAAACCCTCGGTAAGGATGGATTTGGCTTTTCGTCGTTAGTCACCTTGATATCGCGAGTATTCGTTAGCTTATTTTTATTGCTCGGCCGTTTGGCTGATGTCTTTCCATATCAGCGTATGCGGTGAGCGTGAATAAATGGCTTGAAGGTTGGCTGGTTTGTCCTTACCGATCCAGACGCCTGTCGTGTAGTTTGCGGTCAGGCCGACAAACCACATGTCTTTTACATCATTGGTCGTACCGGTTTTGCCACCGACGTATTCCGCAGGGAAGTAGGCTTTGCGGCCCGTACCGGTCAAGGTTACTTCATGGAGAAGCGTCCTCATTTTGCTGACGGTATTTTTGCTCCATACCTCCTTGGGTTTATCCTTCCAGCTATAAATGGTTTTACCTTGTTTGTCGGTGACTTTAATGATCGCGCGCGCTGGCTGGTAGTTGCCATCTTGGAAGGAGGTATAGGCATTCGTCAATTCGAGGGGACTCATGCCGTATTCGAAGCCGCCTATAGCCGAACTGATATGGTGATCATTCATGGTGATTCTTTTGAAATCGAAGGCATCGAGATACGAAAAGCTCCTTTTCATGCCCGTCTTTTCAAAAAGCCTTATCGCGGGTGTGTTATAGGATTGAGCGAATGCGGTCCTTAACGTGACCATCCCGTAGCTATCACCGCTATAGTTCTTTGGGCAGTAGCTATTGCTGCAATAGCTCGCTCCGCTTACAAGCTGATTGATGTCAGCGCCGGTTTCCTCAAGGTAGGGAGCATAGTCAAGCAGGGGCTTGATGGCCGATCCCGGCTGCCTATAGCTTTGGTATGAACGATTGAAAGAATTTTTTTTATAATCTTTTCCCCCAATCAAAGAGACAAGCTCGTGCGTATGATGCTGTATAACCACTATCGCTCCCTCGATATCATTGACACCTATTTTCGATTGCAGGGCAGTCTTGGACTGGGTTTGCAGTTTCGTATCGAGTGCGGTATGAATGGTTACACCGGAATGTAAAAGCTTTTCGACCTTGTTACCAAGCTCGGCTTCCGCTTTTTGACGGACAGACTCATCAGAACTTTGTAGAGGTTTCGAGAGACCTTCAGAGGATGCCACCAGGTTTTTCAATTCCTGATGAACATACGTCACATAATCGGGATATAGCTCGACCGGGGTGGACAAGTTCAATCTAATCGTACTTTTGATAAGCCTATCATACTCCATCTGTTCCAAATCACCTTCGGCTACCATTTGTTTCAGCAACCTCTCTTGTCGCTTTTTCGTTGCATCAAAATGTTTAAGGGGATTATAGTGTTCCGGATTATTAGGGATCGCGGCCAAGAAGGCCAGCTCAGCCTTGGACAACTCCCGAGTCGATTTACTGAAGTAAAACTGGGAAGCGGCTTCGATTCCATAGGCGCCATTACTGAAATAGATGGCATTCAAATATAGCTCCATGATTTCCTGTTTGGATTTCTTGCGCTCCAATTGATAGGCATAGAGGAGTTCACTAAGTTTCCGGTTATAAGTCCGATCATGGGTAAGGAAGACATTCCGGGCCAGTTGCTGGGTGATGGTGCTGCCGCCTTGTTCGATCGCATCATTTTGGGAATTGACAAGAAGTGCCCTGCTGATCCCCGACAGGTCGACGCCGCCATGCTCATAGAACTTTTGATCTTCGGAAACGATGAACAGATTTTCCAGGAATAGAGGGATATCATCAAGTTTTAGGTATGACCTTTTTCCGCCATCGGATACCTCGCTGATCACTTTTCCATTTGCGGCCGTCATGTAACTTGTCTGGGACAATTCAATCGAATCAATGGGAATGCGCTCATCGAGCACATGATAGGGAGATTGGGCCAATGACCATTCCTGATAGGAAAGAAAGATGAATAAGGTCAGAACAGGAACTAACAAGAAAATCGTGATATAACCAAGATACGTGCGCATAGTTCAACTTCCTAACTAATATATTTTTAGTATGTTCTTGGACAAAATAAGGAGTGGAATGGTACTTTTGGTTCATACATCCATCATAATCCAATTAAGGAAGACAATAAAGACTTTTGGGGAATTTAGGGCTCCCCTCCGGTAAGGGTGTTGAAGATGAGGGCAATCCGGTGAAGAACTTTCTAAATCTTCTGTTATAATATTCTCATGAGAAAAGAAAACTAATATATGTTTATAAATAAACGTCAGGACTAAGAAGGGGGTCATAAAAATGGACGAACAACAGCAATATGTATTCATAGATTTTGAATTTACGATGCCGGAGGGGAAAGCGAATCCAGTAGGCTTTTATCCGGAAATCATTGAGGTCGGCTTCGTCACCGTCATGAATGAGACGATTCAGGAGCAGTTTTCATCTTTTGTCAACCCATTGAAATTTCCGGCCTTAACGGGAAGGTGCAAGAAATTCTTGAATATAACCCAAGAACAGGTGGACCGGGGGATTTCATTTGAAGAGCTGGTTTCTTTATTGAGGAAGATAGATGAGCAGCATCCAACGACAATTGTGACTTGGGGGAATATGGACATGAAGGTGCTCCGCCAAAACTGTCAGAAAGCAGGGTTGAAGTTCCCGTTTTCAGGAAAACAGACGGATCTTTGTTTGGAGTACAAACGCTTTTTCGGGGATCAAAATCAAACCGGCCTTTGGAAGGCTGTACAGGCCTATGGTAAAGAAGGGACAGGCAAGCATCATAGGGCGCTGGATGACGCAATCACGACATACAATATCTTTAAGCTGGTAGAGAAGGATAAGAGCTATATGCAAAATCATGAACCAACCACGATTGGCGATCGCATTGATTTATCGAAGGTGCTGAATCATTTAGCGTTATAAAAGCCAAATCATCTACTACTGATTTGGCTTTTATCATGCTTTATTTGAAATAATCCACCGCTAGATCTTCGAGGAGCCGCAAGCTTTTTTCATTCCACTCCGTATCGGCTTCGCTTAAGGTTTGTTTCATTTTCGCAACAGCCTCTTTTAAGGATTCCCGATACTCAGGAATTTCCCCATCAAAAACCCTGACCATATTCTTAGGCACATTGGTTTGCTCCCGGAATGCAAGGGCACGCCGTTGATGGAACATGGACACCTCCGTTTGCTTCGGGTTATGAAGATCTCCCTGCATGGGATGCTTCATGACAGCCAACACTTTAACAAGATATGCAGCAGGCCTGATATCGGTGACTTCGCCGATGTATTTTCCTGTTTTATATATCGCGGTAACCTTATCGCCGATTTTAAAATCTTGTTCTGACATTTCCCTACCACCTTTCTTTAACTTCCTTCATGATACATAAGAACACCGATTTTTCACAGCGATTTTGTTCAATTTTGCAAAGATGCTTTTTTTATAAAAATCGTGTAAAGTGTACAAATGAAGATGAGGCCATTTTATAAAAAAGAAAGAGGGTATGACAATGACAAACTTTCCGCAATTAACAAGTGAAGTATTGGAAAATGAAAAAGCGGTCATCATGCAAACGACGCTTGGCGATATTAAAATCAAGCTATTCCCTGAACTTGCTCCAAAGACAGTGGAAAATTTCTTGACACATGCTGAAAACGGTTACTACGAAGGGATCATTTTCCACCGTGTCATCAAGGATTTCATGCTGCAAGGCGGAGATCCAACAGGAACTGGAATGGGTGGAGAAAGCATTTGGGGAGCGCCATTCGAGGACGAGTTCTCGATGCAATTATTCAATTTGCGGGGAGCGCTTTCCATGGCAAATGCAGGACCGGGAACGAACGGCAGCCAATTCTTCGTCGTACAAGCTCAGCACGTGGACAGCAGGATGGGCGGGCAAATGAAGCAAGCCGGTTATCCTGAGGAAATCATCAGTGCCTATATGGAACAAGGCGGCACTCCATGGCTTGACCATAAGCATTCCGTTTTTGGACAAGTCATCGAAGGCATGGACGTCGTGGATGCGATTGCTGACGTGGAAACCGTGGCAGGAGACAAGCCAGCCGAGGATGTAGTCATTAAAGGAATCACCATTTTATAAACCATGAAAAGTGAGGGGCCGAGTGTCTCTCGCTTTTTTATGTGCAGGGATGGGCCTGAAGTAAATTGATGCAAAGGCCGGAGCCATGATGCGGAATCCGAAAAAAGCAGCGGCAAACCGTGCTAAGAGGAACACGAAATCTTACTATAATTGAAAATTCGCCCTATACCACATATAATTCGACCTGATTCCGCTTATTCCGTCCTAACTCCCACTTATTCCGTCCTAGACTTCGTATAATTCGACCTAACTCCCGCTTAATCCGTCCTAATCTCCGTTAATTCGACCTAACTCCCGCTTATTCGGTCCTACACTCCATCATTCCGCAGTATGATTATGTATGAGCGTGGAAGATCTGGTATATGTTCAATCTAGAAATTCTTCCAATAACGATATTCATAAAATCAAATATGATACTTTGGAATTCAAAATAGATTTATCATTATCTGGCAGCCCATCGTCCTGAGGAGGGGAATGAAATCCTTCAGGCTGGTCTTGACAAGATTGAGTTAGCGCAGGAACAGACGGTGCTAAGGCAAATACTGATTTTTTATAAAACATTAGTGGTATTCTACATGAACGAGATGCTCTCAAATGATGGCTATCAAGAACTGCAAAAGATAACCTTTTGGTATGGTGAGGCTTTTTATACGATAGCCCAGGCAATCATACAAGAACCAAATAATAAGAGTGGACGAATGGAAGCGGAGCTTGAAAAGGGTTTATCAAAAACAGGTGAGTTATTAGATCCAAATCAACAAGGAATCCTTAGGATTGTTCTACCTTCAATCGGTAAAGTGAGATGAGTAACAAATGGAATCCAAATATCACTCTCCGTTTTAGCCAATACGGTTCACTAGTGGATTGTTCTGGGAATTGATATAATGGTAGAAAGCAGTGCATATCTCTATCAAGGAGGAAGTATCGGATGGATTTTCTCGATCATGCTTTACTAGGTTTGTTTCTTTATTTTCCGGAAGACAAGTCTGAGTATATTCCGGCTGGCATCACTTGTTTCATTTTTTTGGTTGCCGCCGTTTTTACGATGAGGGCCATTATCAGATATTCAAAAAAAGAAGAGATGAAGACGAAGCAATTCGAGGATGAAGTGACGAAGAGGAACCAGCGATTAGAAGATGACAGGCTCACATGAACAAGGATTAGGGGCGTCGACAATCCGAATCAATAATAAATAGTTCCCTTATCAGCATAAGCCTTTTATACTATAAATCATAGAGATGGAAATTTTGGGGGCGTAAGTTGTTATGCAAATCGTGGCGAAAAGGATGATTGCGGCAGATACGGTTAAGCGTTTTTTCATAGACCACTGGGAGACGAGCCAAGTCGTTTTTTCAAGGGGCTTATTTCATTATGCCGAACTTGAGGGTTTCGGGGTGATGGATGAGGATGAAGAAATCTCGGGATTGGGCACGTACAAGGTGTCCGGTCAAGTATGCCAGATCATTTCTTTGAATAGTGTGCATGAGAATCAAGGTGTGGGCTCATCGTTGCTTTATGTGATGGAGAATATCGCTAAGGAGAAAAACTGCCATACAATTAAAGCGATTACGACGAATGATAATCTACAGGCATTGAAGTTCTTTCAAAAGCGAGGGTATGTCATTTCGGAAATCGTCCCAAATGCAGTGGAACATTCACGGGAAATCAAGCCTGAAATTCCTTTTTACAGCAGAGATGGCATCCCGATCCGAGATGAGATCATATTGGAGAAAAACGTCTAAAAGGGTGTAATTCACCTGGAATCATGATAGGAGGAATGGAGAAATGTTCAAGAAAATAGCGGCTGATGCCCTTGGTCTAAGTGATATTGGAAGTGTGATAAGTCCTGCCGATTATGACAAGGTCGATGCGGATGATTATATCATGCACGAAGATGGGGAAAAAATATATTTCCTGATTAAATCGAAAACGGATGAGTATTGTTTCACCAATCAAGCTTTCATCCATTTGGATGGGACAAGTGCGATCAGCAAGAAGCGTACACTTATGCGGTACAGCTACAGCCAGAATAATATTTCCAACGTGACCCTTGAAACGGCGGGAACCGTCGATTTGGATGCGGAAATTAAATTTTCGATCGGCGCAAGGACGTTCTCCATCGATGTCCATAAAAAATTCATCGAAAAATTGAAGGACCTGTTCAAATCACTCGTGAAAATATCGGAAATTTGCCATGAGAATGAATATGCCCTGCAATATGCGCAGCAAAGCGTAAATCTGGCTTCTTCAACCTTGAACCAGGTTCGGACCGAAGGGAATCAAATGGCGTCAAGCTTCAAGGAGATCAATGCTGCAGCGTTTGAATGGTTGATGGACAGCCGGAAAAAATACCATGTGAAAGATTTCGGATATGTTTTTGAAAAATATATCAATAATTAAAAGGGAGGCGGGCACAGATTCTTGTGTCCGCCTTCGCTTTTTTAATTGTTCAAGTCGTATAAGCCCGGGCTATGCTCATTCGGCATATCAGGCATTTCAGGAACGGGATAGCCATTTGGAGGTTCCGTGACGGAAAGCTGCCCGCCATTCCGGCTCGGAGTTTCACCTTGGAAAACCTCGCTGATCCGGGTTTGGTCGAGCCTGAAGTTGAATTGGGCATTATGATAGCCTAAATCCACATATTTGCGGCATTCAGGGTATTTATTCAAATCATAATTCGGTACAGGAAAGATCTTGCCCCAACTGACCCCGAGTGTTTCCAAGGCTTTGGCAAAAGCGTTTTGGTGAGCATTGTCGCGAACCATCAAAAAGGCGATCGTTTCACGCAACGATTTATTGGAGCTCATTTCATAAATCCTTGACTTTTGCAGCACCCCAGTCGATTCAAGAACGACATTATTCAACAGGTTTGCCACGATATTGCCATGGTCGTAAACATATGCGCCAGTCCATGGATTACCCCCGGCATCGACGGGCAGTGACGCCTTAGCTCCCATGATGAAATGGTGCGGGTTAGCTCCTCCCTTGATGACATCATCCAGTGGGGCACCATCGATACCGGAATTTCCGGGCATATTCCCACCTGCATCATTCAGCAACTGGTTGATCGTCGATTGGACAAGTTCAACATGGCTCAATTCCTCCAAGAATACACCACGGATCAAATCACGATATTGTTTGGCTTTGCCGCGGAAGTTGGCGCTTTGGAATGAGTATTGCATCATCGTCCGCATTTCACCGAATTGCCCTCCTAGCGCTTCCTGAAGAACTTTGGCCGCACTCGGATCAGGCTTATCAGGAACGATCATATTGATTAAATCTTCTTTATAGAAATACAATGAAAGGCCCCCTAGAAATTGATATTTCTCAATTAGCTTTTGTTAGCTGATTTATTTTATTCCTAAGGTAAAAAATACCTTTATGGAATGACTCGAAGAGAGAAATACTAGAGGGAGAACAATTATGAAAGGATGTTGCACATGCTTTCCACTCAGCAGCTAAAAGGCTTTCAACAGCAATTGCAGCAAACGAAGCAGGAGCTGAAAGAGCGATTACATGATTCGGGCGACTTCGATTTAAGAAGAAGCATGCACGATTCGACCGGTGAATTATCCAGTTATGATAATCACCCTGGCGATCAAGGAACCGAATTATATGAACGTGAAAAGGATTTGGCGCTTACAGAGCATTATCGCGATGAAATAAGTGATATCGATCGGGCCCTAACCGCCATCAAGGCAGGGGAGTATGGTAAATGTGAGGTTTGCTCAGCCGATATTCCGCTTGAACGGTTGAATGCCATCCCTACGACTACCTTTTGTGTCGAGCATACCCCATCAAGGGAAACCTCGGACAATCGTCCGATCGAGGAAGAAGTGCTGGGGCCATCATTCGGTAAATTCGATAACGAAGAACGAAACGAATCGGTCGCGTTCGATGCCGAGGATTCATGGCAGGAAGTGGCATCCTTTGGAACATCCGAAACGCCTTCCGATTTCGCTTATCCGCCAAACGATTACGAAGATATGTATATCGATTCAGAAGAGAACATCGGGTATGTAGAGGATTATGAAAATTTCGTAGGTGTCGATATATATGGGAAGGAAATAACGGTATACCCAAATTCCCAATATGAAGAACTGAAGGAAGAGCTTTTTGAAGAAAATATCCAAACCTCCTTTGGGGATTTGCCTCGTTATGAGCATGATCCTTATGTGGAGGAAGAAAAAGAATAAATGGCAAAAGGAGAGCACATTATGGTGTCTCTCCTTTTGATATCCAGTGCTTATTTATTTTTATCGACAATGACATGCTCGAACTTATCTCCTGGTAAGTCGATGGAAAACGCTTGACCGAAACCAATTACATACCGTCCATCAGTTGGCGTAAGTTCAAATAGGGACAGATCCAATCCCCTTAAAACACCCATCATCGGTGCACCGTGGTTCTCTGCGAATTTAGAAAATATAACTTCATGACCTTCATTTCCAATGTTTTCAGCGGTGCATTGAAAGCGGACCCGTTCCAGTGCGAATAAATTAGTGGAACTCTGTTCATCCGCAAGCAGCATGATGCTGATCAGATGATTGGCTTCGATAAATTGATAATGATCGGAAATCTTGCTGATATAAATATAAAACTTTCCTTCATGCTGAACGAACGGGGCATAGCTAATGAATGGATCTCCATTGGCATCCTTGGAGCTGATCACCATCGTATTACACTTGTTTATAAATCGTACATACTGTTCCTTTTTTGCGGAGACATCCATTGATTTTACCATTTACTTTCCTCCTCCTTTTAGTGTGTTGTTTCCCGTGAAATGCCCACCAAATTAATCCGTGGCTTTCCATGCTGATAATGCGAATCGATTTCACATTCCACTCCATAAACGCTGCGAATCATTTCTTTCGTCATGACCTCTTCCGATGTTCCATATTTCACGATAGTTCCTTTTGAAATGACACATATCTTATCACTATAAATACTTGCTTGGTTTAAATCGTGAAGCACCATCACCACCGTCATGCCCAAATCGCGATTGACGGTATGCACAAGTTCGAGCAGCTGAAGTTGATGGGCAATATCTAGGTAGGTAGTCGGTTCATCCAGCATCAATACTTTCGGTCGCTGCGCTAAGGACATCGCAATCCAGGCACGCTGTCCTTCCCCGCCGGAAAGCGAGGACACCAGGCGATCCTTTAGCGGAGTTAGTCCCGTTTTTTCGATCGCCCAATCCACGATGCTCAAGTCTTCATCATTTGTACGCTCATACCATTTCTTGTGGGGGGTGCGTCCGTATTTCACCAACTCTTCTACCGTGATATCCGAAGGCGGTTCATTCGTTTGAAGCAGGACGCTCATCATTTGCGAGATGGTTTTCTTTTTCAAAGAATGCAGATCCTTGCCATCTAAAAAAATCTTTCCGCCCTGAACGGGAATCATCCTGGACATCGCTTTTAGCGCGGTAGACTTTCCCGAGCCATTCGGACCGATGATTGATACGATTTCTCCTTTTGAAACGTCGATCTTAAAATCATTTAATATTTTCTTATGATCATAACCTACATCCAATGATTGAGCTTTCAGCATTTTTATATGTCACCCGCTCTCATCAGATATAAAAAATAAGGTCCTCCAACCATGGCCATCACAATCCCTGCTGGAATATCCAAGGGTGAGAAAAGGGAACGGCCGATTGTATCCGCCACCAATAAAACGAGTGCCCCCAAGACCATGCTCATCGGCAATAAGCGACGGTAATTGGATCCGACTAAAAATCTCGACATATGTGGGACGATAAGTCCAACAAAACCGAGCAATCCGACAATTGAAACGGAAATGGCCGCTAAATATACAGCAATGAGAGAAAGGACGATTCGGATCCGGTTCGTATTTTCCCCTAAGTTCACCGCTACATTTTCCCCAAGATTCAATATGTTTGCCGGTCGAATGCAAAACAATGCGGCAACCCAGCCAATGAGTGAATAGGGGAAGAGGAGGCTGACATCACCCAAACCCTTTGCGGATAAACTGCCATTTAACCATTGAAGTGCCGAAGGGAGGCGATCGCTATAAAGAATCGACAGCAGACCGGTTATCCCGCCAAAAACAGCATTGACCGCGATGCCTGAAAGGATGATTCGGATCGGCGATATACCATTCTTCTTCCAGGCGAGTGCGTAGACTAAGGTAACGGCTATAAGCCCTCCCGCCACCGCAGCGAGCGGAATATATTTGCCGAAGCTGGGAAATAGAAGCAGGATGAACAATACCGTAACAGCCGCACCGCTTGATACGCCGGTCAAGCCTGGGTCTGCCAATGGGTTTCTCATGACAGCCTGAAGAAGGGCACCGGATATGGCTAAATTGATTCCGACTAGGATTGCTATCAAGACCCTGGGAATTCGCAAATCCCAGACAATCGTTTCCGACATTTCCTGACCTGAGCCCAAAATGGTTCTGATCGTTTCCATAGGTGACAAATTCACACTGCCCATTCCAATTGATAAAATCATGAATATCAGCAGAAAAATGAATAAGACACCTATCCTTAATCCTCTTTTTGGTTTTTTTTTCATTTAATCCAACCCTCATCTGCAATCAATTACTTATATAAAATCTCGCTTAGCTGCTCCAAGCCGGTCGTTGCTTTTTCAATGGATGCATAGCCAAAGATTTCGTAGTCAAGAGCTTGGACGCGATCTTCTTTAAAGGCATTTAATTTCTCCCATGCGCCATTCTTTTTTACATCCGCTTTAAACTGTTCTAATGCCGCAGTCGGATCACCATGTGAAACAAGAAGTATGGCATCCGGGTTAGCCGAGATTACATCTTCCATATTCATCGGCACGTAGGCCTCGGTTGATTTCAACACATCATTGACAATATTCGTAGCCCCTAATTTCTTAACTAGGCTGCCTACATACGTATTTTCGCTCATCAGCATAAACGATTCACCTGAACCGAATAGCACCATCACTTTAGACGAATCCTTGCCCTTGACGCCATCCAATACGGCTGTTTCCTTCTCTTGCAATTGCGTTATGTAGTCTTTCGCTTCAGCTTCCTTATGTAATACTTTTCCTAATACTTCGAGCGATATTTTTAGATCTTCATAAGAATCCGTTGGAATGTAAGCAGTGTCTACCTTACTATTCTTTATTTTCTTATCCAGGCTATCTTTGATTGATTCAGGTCCGATTACGATATCCGGCTTAAGAGTCACGATCTTTTCCACATCTGGTTCAATGGGAGAACCGATTTGGGTAACCTTTTCATATCCTTTTGGCAATTCATGAGTGGAAGTGGGAATCCCGACTGGCTTCACATTCAATATTTGTAACATTTCCGCAATCGAAACAGATGTCGTTACAATGGATTCCGTATGCTTCGAAGGAAATTGCTTGGTTAATTCCTCTATCTTGTCGTTACTGGAAGCCGTTGTCCCACTTTGAGCTTTTGCAGCTTCACTTCCATGCTCTGCAACTACCTTTTCACTGGTTTTTCCTGATCCTGCCTTGTCTTCGGCACACCCGCCCAAAACCAATAATGCAGATAAGAATACCGTTCCGTATATCCTTTTTTTCATCGTATAATTCCTCCGTCCGGTTTAATTAATAATAATAATCATTATCAATTAGAAACATACCAGACAATCGACGGGTTTACAACAGCTATTTTCGGAAAAGGGGAAACCGCCCTGTGCATAATGGTCATTGAATGATACGAAAAGCCATTCTACATATGTAGAATGGCTGCTGCAGTTTTTATGGGGGAGATTGCACTTGAGTGACAGACTCAAATGCACTTTCCACTCGACTCTCATGAAAAACGAAAAGGGTTTCCCAATGAGATCATTCGGAACACCTATCGAGACAATTTATGAAAAAGCTCGTTTTAACCGCTTTAGCCCCTCAAGGAGTGTAGCGCGTGAACAGCCGATGTTCATCCGGACAAAGCCTTCTCCGCCCGGGCCATATTTTAGGCCAGGCTCCAGTGCCAGCTTACCTTGAAGGATCAACCGCTCCTTGATTTGGGCATCAGTCAATCCGAGGCCACGGCAGTCTATCCATAATAGGTAGGACGCATCAGGATGCATCACATGCAGTGCAGGAAGTTCTTCAGCAATGAATTTCTCTGCCAGCTTAATATTTTCCTCGATGTAGTCCATCATTTCCGTCAGCCATTCCAAGCCTTCACGGTATGCGGCTTCCATGGCTGTCAGGGCCAGGATGTTTAGACCATGGAAAGCTAGTTTCGTTTGAATCTTTTGCAATGGAAGCTGCAGTTTCTTGTTGCTGGTGATCAGGAATGAAGCCTGCATGCCGGCAATGTTGAATGTTTTGCTTGGGGCCATCAGCGTCACGGTCATCGCCGCTAATTCTTTTGAAAGCGAGGCAATCGGGTAATGTGTCGATCCCTTGTGGAACAAGTCAGCATGAATTTCATCACTGACTATGATGACATCGTACTTTTGACAAAGTTCCCCGATTCGCAGCAGTTCGTCCTTTGTCCAGACACGTCCGCCCGGGTTATGAGGGCTGCAAAAAAGGAATAGCTTCACTCCGTTTTTCAGCTTGTCTTCAAAATCGGTGAAATCGATCGTAAAGCGGCCGTCCTCAAGGATAAGGGGACTGTTTACCACTTCCCGGTCGTTGCTGTTGATCATATCAAAAAATGGTGTATAAACAGGTGATTGAAGCAATATTTTATCACCGGGATTTGTAAAGGCTTGGATCGTCGTGCTGATGGCCGAAACGATACCGGAACTGAAAGAGATCCACTCTTTTTCGACTTTCCAGGAATGACGATCTTTCAGCCAGTTTTGAATTGCGGTGAAAACTGTATCCGAAGGGGCGGTATAACCTAAAATGGGATGTTTCAAGCGCTCGATCAACGCTTTTTGAATGCCTTCGGGAGCCGGGAAATCCATATCGGCTATCCACATTGGCAGTACATCCTCGCTTCCAAACAATGTTTTAAGCGAGCTTTTATCCCATTTCACGGATCCCGTGTTCTCCCTTTCATAATGTTCTTCAAAAATTGATTTATTCAAAATATCCACCACCGAAAAAATTTTTGTCGTTTTCGCTAAGAAGCAGTCAGTATGATACTATGATATCATGTTCTTTGAATTTATCGAGCAGGTGATGATTATATGGATACACAGCAAATGAATATAGCGTTGGTTGCCGTTTTACAAGAGTGGGACCCTTTCCGGATCGGAGGGGACTTATATGAACCGGAAATTGCCGATACAGTCGTAGCCATCCGGGATATCGATAGCCCGCGGGAGCTGGCGGAAAAAATACAATCCATTTACGAGTTCGCTTTCGATGAATCCATCGATTTCGACAAATGCCTCGAAGTTGCACAGAAGCTGCTCATCATAAAAAATGATGCCAGCTGTTCCATATAAAGGTCAAAAAAGGTGTCCCCAAATGCAGGGACGCTTTTTTAGATTTTGCCGCATTACTCGTGAGCATGTTCCTTACGTCCAAAGTCAAGGGCGGCTGTTCCGAGGAATCGCTTGATTAATTGGTAGATTTCCGCAGGCTTTTCCTCGGGAAGCAAATGGCCGGTTTCTTCAAGCACAACAAGTTCCGAGTTGGGCAGATCAGCATGAAGCCTTTGGCCGATTTCCAGCGGCACGACGCGGTCATGTCTTCCCCATACCAGCAGGCAGGGTGTCTGAATATCGCGAAGTTCATCCTTCAGCAAATCTACTTCCTTATCCCGGAGCATCCTCCCCAGGGCACGGAATATATCATGCTTTTCCATGAATGGCCTTATATATCCTTGGCGCATTTCATCATCGATCAGGGCAGGGTCATGGACAACATTTTTCAAGTTCTTTTCGATGCCAGATCGCTGTAGATACCCCTTTATCCCGAATGAAAAGAAAGGCAGGTAGCTGACCAGCTTCATCTTTTCCGAATAGCTTGGCTGATAGCCTGATCCGGCAAGGAGAATCGCGTGTTCAACCAAATCAGGATGCGATTGGATGAGTTGCAGGGAAACCTGCCCACCCATGGAATGGCCGATGATGCTGAATTTGCCGATGTTTTTCCCCGCTAAAAAGCGGACAACGGATTTGGCGATGTTGCGGAATGAATACGTATATCGATAATCTTTTCCGCTTTGTCCGAATGGAGGGAGGTCCAATGAGATCACGTTGAAATCCTTGATTAAGTGGGGCACCAACTTACGGAAGCTGAAGCTGGATGACAAGAAGCCGTGAAGCAGTACAAGGGTGGGGAGGGAGTCATCCATTCGGTCATATTCGAAATAGATATCTATATTATCCACCCGTTCCCTGCCAATGATTGTTTGACGTTCCATATTGGTCCTCTTTCCTCGTCATTGGTCAGCGGATAAAATGCCATAATCACCAAATATAGGGATGGTCCTGCTGTTGCATAACAGTAAATGTAATAATCCCCAGTAAAAATGACAAATGCTATAACAGCTCGCCAATCAATTTTGATATAATAGTGTAAGTTTATCCTGACAGAATAGGACTTATTAATTTTTATTGTCATATAGGATTCCGAAAAAGTCTAATGAGATCATTCGTGAGACGATCTGCCAGCCAAAAACCATCACATCTACATTAGTGAATTCCAAAAGGGGGGTTTTCCAATGCACTTGAATGAAGAGGAATTGGAAGTCTTGAGAATCATTGAAAATAACAGCCGGATCGACCTGAAAGATTTGGCTAAAATGACCGATTTATCAGAAGCGGACATTGAAATTACATTGAAAAAATTAGAAGATATGCGTGTCATCGTCCGTTATTTAACGGTCATCAATTGGGCTAAGGTGGATGAATACCACGGTGTCACGGCGATGATTGATGTGAAGGTTACACCAAAACGCGGCGTCGGTTTCGATGAGGTCGCAAAACGGATTTACAAATTCAAAGAAGTGCAATCTGTGTATTTAATGTCAGGCGCCTATGATCTTTCAGTCATTGTCGAGGGACGCTCGATGAATGAAGTGGCTAGCTTCGTTTCCGAAAAACTCTCGACGCTTGATTCCGTCATTTCGACGACGACGCACTTCATCATGAAAAAATACAAGCATGATGGCACCATTTTCGATCAAACTGAAGAAGATAAGCGGATCGTGGTGTCACCATGATAAAAACGAGTTATGTTTCAAGAACGATAGCAGAGCTTAGACCATCAGGCATCCGCCGCTTTTTCGACCTGGCAGCCAATTTGGAGGGGGTCATCTCGCTTGGCGTGGGTGAACCTGATTTCGTCACATCGTGGGCAGTAAGGGAGGCGGCGATCAATTCCCTGGAGGAGGGATTTACCTCTTATACGGCCAATGCCGGTTTATATGAGTTGAGGTCGGAAATCAGTCGATATATGGAAAAGCAGTTCCATGTTTCTTACAGACCAGAGGACCAAATCATCGTCACGGTTGGTGCAAGCCAAGCGCTGGACATTACTTTGAGGACCATCTTGAATCCTGGTGAAGAAGTCATCGTTGTCGAACCGTGCTTCGTTGCATATGCACCTTTGGTTACGATGGCGGGAGGGGTCCCGGTCACGGTCCAAACCTCGAGGGCCGATGACTTCAAGTTGACGCCCGATCAACTCGAAGCGGCGATTACGCCCAAAACGAAGGCTGTTTTGATTTGCTCGCCGAATAATCCAACCGGTACCCAGCTTGGGCATGAAGAATTGGTGATGCTTGCTGAGATCGTCAAAAAATACGACTTGCTGGTCATTTCCGATGAAATCTATGCCGAGCTTGCCTACGATGAGCAGTTCACTTCATTTGCCGCCATTGATGGCATGCTGGAGAGGACGATAGTCATCAATGGATTTTCGAAAGGGTTTGCGATGACAGGATGGCGGCTTGGTTTCGTTTGTGCTCCCAAGGAAATTTCCGAAGCGATGCTCAAGCTTCACCAATATGCGATGATGTGTGCGCCGACGATGGCGCAGCATGCTGCATTGGAAGCCTTGAAGCATGGAATGCAGGACGTAGAGGATATGCGTCGCAGCTATCGGAGAAGAAGGAACTATATCGTCAAATCATTTAACGAAATAGGGCTTGACTGCCATAATCCCGGCGGGGCGTTCTATGCCTTTCCATCCATCGAGAAGACCGGGATGACTTCAATGGAATTTGCCGAAAAACTATTGACCGAGGAACTTGTTGCGGTCGTTCCGGGAGATGTGTTCGGCAAGAGCGGAGAAGGTCATATCCGTTGTTCCTATGCATCCTCCATGGAGCAACTTCAGGAAGCGCTGAAGAGAATGGAACGTTTCATGGCTAACCATTGTAAATAAGCAAAAAAATAGGGATCCGGCCATTATGCAGCCGGATCCCTTTCCATAGGGGGAATTAGAAAAAAGAGTTAATCTAATGGATTAACATAGAAAGTGTTAATCATAGTATATCCAGCATGTTGATAAAAAATACACATACCATGACCATTTTTTTGAATTAAGCTTGTGTATTATATAAAGTATGCATAACATTCAGAATTTGTTCTTCACTGAAATCCTTGGCCGCCCTTAAGATGAGTTCAGCCTTTTTGGTGCCGATTTCTTCAATTAGTTTTTTGATGTCGTCGTCCATGCCAACTGCATTCCCGGTAGGGGCATCCTTCAAAAATTCCGAAGCAGGAATATCAAGAACGGTGGAAAGACGTAAAATGGTTTGTGTATCAGGGACCGATTCCCCTGATTCATACTTTTCGATTTTTTTGGTGCCGATTCTTAATTTCAAAGCCAGTTCCTGCTGCGTGAGGTTATGGTCTTCTCGATATTGCCGAATATTCTTCGCGACATTTGACATAGGGTAGGCACTCCTTTTTATGGAAAAAATTTAGTTAATGTCATTATTTTACCATATTATAACTTAAGAATAGGAAACTGAATATGTAGGTTTTGTGAAAAAAATCGCTTGCGAAACTTCGAAATGAGCATATCTTAAAGAATCAGGCGGTAAAAAAATTCAGTAATGAGGATTTTATAGCTGGCAGACCCGATGTTAGAAGGCTGAAGTTTTGCCATGGAAAAGGAAATCCAGGTTATTTGCAAATTATTAGGATAAGTTATAAATAACGATTTCATCTATTTAATTATTATTTCCAAAAAACAAACATTTTTTATGAGTAAAATCACAAAAAGTATGGTATACTTAACTTTGATTATTTACCAAATATGTGATATAATTTTTTATTGCGTGAAAAGACGAAAAAATATATATAAAATAGGAGTGTTACCATGTCTGAAAAATTCGAAATTGGTGCGGTAGTTACTGGTAAAGTAACTGGTATTCAACCATACGGTGCTTTTGTTGCTTTAGATGATTCAACTCAAGGTTTAGTTCATATTTCTGAAATCACTCACGGATTCGTTAAAGATATCAACGAACATTTAAAAGTGGGCGATGAAGTGAAAGTGAAAGTTCTTTCAATCGATTCAGCTGCTGGAAAAATCGGCTTATCGATCCGTGCTACAGAAGAAGCTCCTGAGCGTACTGAAGCTCCGAAAAAAGCTCCGAAAAAACGCCAAGCATCTGTTAAAGCAACATCTCACATCGAATCTACTGAAGGCTTCAACACATTGAAAGACAAACTTCAAGAGTGGATCGAACAATCTCAACGCGAAGACCTTATCAAAAAATAATTTTTTAAAACCGGCAGATCTTTTGATCAGCCGGTTTTTTTTTAACTAATGAAATAAAGCCGGGTCAGGATAATCCATGGCCCGGCTTTATTTGTTGTACATAAAAGATGTCCAGGAACTTACCCATACTTTAACGAGTCGGTTTTGTTTCTGGCTCCCTGGATATTTCAGGACTTGGTTTGAAGAGAAGACCAAGATTGACAAAGCCAGCAATTCCAACCAATCCATAAACGATACGGGCCAATGCAGCATCCTGGCCTCCGAAGATCGATGCGACTAAATCAAATTGGAAAAACCCGATTAATCCCCAATTGATTGCACCGATTATTGTAAGAACAAGTGCCGTTCTTTGAATTCCACTCATTGTACAGCCTCCTTTTTAAAATAAGTTCGTTCTTTACTTATCATGCTTTTTCATCATGTAAATATACATCTTTACAAAAGTTCCGGACGGATTTTTTGTATTTATATGTCACATTGGTCATAATGAAGAAAAGAAAAAACTTGCCATTGCCCGCGTGGATGATTACAAGGCTGCAAAAAAGGTGATGTGTCATGAAAAAGGAGAGAAATCCAATGGAAAATTACACGTTTAAAAATCCCACTAAAGTAATTTTCGGGAAAGATCAGCTTGAAAGCATAAAATCCGAAATTCCGGCTTATGGAAATAAAGTTTTACTCGTATACGGATCCGGTAGCATAAAGAAAAATGGCTTATATGAAAAAGTGATCAAAGCCTTGAAAGAAATCGATGCCGAGGTGCACGAACTATCCGGGGTTGAACCGAATCCGCGCATCTCTACCGTTCAAAAGGGTGTGGATCTTTGTAAGCAGCATCAGATCGACTTTATCCTTGCCGTTGGCGGCGGAAGCGTCATTGACGCTACAAAGGCCATTGCTGCAGGTGCTAAATATGACGGCAACCCATGGGAACTCGTCATTAAGAAGGCGCCGGTCGAGGCGGCATTGCCGTTTGGAACGGTGCTGACGTTGGCTGCAACGGGCTCCGAAGCAAATTCGGGATCCGTCATAACAAACTGGGAGACAAAAGAGAAATACGGTTGGGGCAGCCCATTGGTTTTCCCTCAATTCTCCATTTTAGATCCCGAAAACACTTTTTCGGTACCTAAAAACCAAACGGTATACGGAATGGTCGATATGATGTCGCATGTGTTCGAAACATACTTCCATCCCGAAACGCATGCACCGCTTCAGGATCGTTTCTGTGAATCGCTGTTATTGACCGTGATGGAAACGGCACCTGAACTATTGAAAGATCTCGAGAATTATGAGCACAGGGCTACGATCTTGTATGCCGGGCATATTGCCCTTAATGGTTCGCTCGGAGTCGGTTACAGTGGTGATTGGGCGACGCATAATATTGAACATGCCGTCTCGGCAGTGTATGACATCCCTCATGCCGGCGGATTGGCCATCCTGTTCCCGAATTGGATGAAACATGTACTTCATGAAAATGTCTCACGCTTCAAACAGGTTGCGATCCGGGTATTCGATGTCGATCCTGAAGGGAAAACGGATGAGGAAGCGGCACTTGAGGGAATTGACAGGCTTCGTGCATTTTGGAGCAGCTTAGGGGCGCCGACCACTCTTTCCGATTATGGAATTGATGACTCACAGCTGGAAGTCATCGCTGATAAAGCGATGAGCAGAGGCGATTTTGGCCGATTCAAGGTCCTGAACCGTGAAGATGTTCTTGCGATATTACGCGCTTCTTTATAATCAAGAAAAATATCCCCATTCCCACCTTTATGAGGTGGGAATGCAATTTATGTAATCGGGAAAATTCACCAATTACTTTATCCAGTTCTTGATTATCAGAAATACATCAGATAAAGTGAAAAGGAAAGTTACAATTGGAGGAGGAATTTGAATGGCCCATATACGTTTCGATTATTCAAAAGCCCTGCCGTTTTTCGGGGAGCATGAAATAACCTATTTGCAGGACGCCGTAAAAGTGGCACACCATTCCCTGCATGAACAAACGGGAGCAGGAAATGATTATCTTGGCTGGATCGATCTCCCTGCCAACTATGATAAAGAAGAATTCTCAAGAATCAAAAAGGCTGCAGCGAAAATCAAGGAAGATTCGGAAGTGTTGCTGGTTATCGGAATCGGCGGGTCCTACTTGGGAGCCCGGGCAGCGGTTGAGATGCTTCAACACAGCTTTTACAACATATTGCCTTCTGAAAAAAGAAAAACCCCGCAAGTTTTATTTGTAGGTAACAATATTAGCTCTACATATATGCAGGATTTAATGGATGTATTGGAAAATAGGGATTTCTCGATCAATGTAATCTCCAAATCCGGTACGACGACTGAACCTGCACTGGCTTTCAGGATCTTCCGGAAGCTTCTTGAACAAAAATATGGCGTGGAAGAAGCAAAAGGCAGGATCTATGCGACCACTGATAAAGAAAAAGGCGCATTAAAAACAGTGGCAACGGAGGAAGGCTTCGAAACTTTCGTCATTCCTGACGATGTGGGAGGACGCTACTCGGTGTTAACCGCAGTGGGCTTGCTTCCGATTGCAGTCAGCGGTGCGGACATCGATCAAATCATGGAAGGTGCCGAAAGTGCCAGAAACGATTTCAGTTCATCCGAGCTAGCCGATAATCAGGCATACCAATATGCCGCAGTTCGAAATGTCCTTTACAATAAAGGGAAAACGATTGAGATGCTGATCAACTATGAGCCGGGTCTGCAATATTTCTCTGAGTGGTGGAAGCAATTATTCGGAGAAAGTGAAGGCAAGGACCAAAAAGGGATTTTCCCTTCGTCGGCCAACTTTTCGACTGACCTGCATTCATTAGGGCAATATGTTCAGGAAGGTCGTCGCGATCTTTTTGAAACAGTCATTAAAGTCGATAATGCCCGTCATGAAATCTTGATCGAGGAAGCGGATAATGATTTGGATGGCCTGAACTATCTTTCAGGTGAAACGGTGCAGTTCGTCAATAATAAAGCATTCGAGGGCACGCTGTTAGCCCATACCGACGGCGGCGTTCCGAACCTTATCGTAACGGTTCCGAAGCTTGATGCGTATACGTTTGGCTACCTGGTCTACTTCTTCGAGAAGGCCTGTGCAATGAGCGGATACCTGCTTGGCGTCAATCCATTCGATCAGCCTGGTGTGGAAGCTTATAAGGTGAACATGTTTGCACTTTTGGGCAAGCCTGGCTTTGAAGAGAAAAAAGCGGAATTAGAGAAGCGCTTATAATAAAGAAAGGCATCAAGCTGGATGATCCATCCTGGCTTGATGCCTTTTTAATAGGCTCAAAAAACGTCCATTAAGGCAAAGTTAATAATCCTATCCGATACTCATGAAGAACAAAACGAAAGTGAGGATCAGATATGCAAATTTCATCAACGACAAGCTCCGCTTATTCGAGAGCTGGAGCAGGCGATTCGGCATATGCAATCAAGGAGCTGGAGAACCGGAGAACGGAGCTGCAGGCAGATATCCAGGAAGTATACCAAACGGATGACGAAGCAAAAGAAAAGGAACTGAAGCTCAAACAGCTGGAGCAGGAGATGCGGCAAATCGAAAGGCAGCTTCAGCAATTGCAAAGGAGCGAATCCAGGGAGGCATCAAAGGGGGAAGAAACGTCGCAAAAGGCTGGGGACCGCTTGGAAATCAGTGACGCGGCCATGCTCCTCTATATGGAATCGAAGGAATAATAAGGACATTTCAGGTTTTTTTAACGGCCATTTGGTTATGCTAATAGAAAAATAGCGAAAGAGGTTTTTTACAATGATCAAGATTT
>NZ_PHNG01000797.1:0-80450 GCF_002803435.1 Bacillus sp. mrc49
TCTAATACCGCATATACATATTTATACAGCGAATCCTAATTTTAAAAATCAAAAGTTTTGGGCATACTGGTAAAGGGCAAATACATATTGATTGATTATTGTACTTATTTAACAACTCGGACGCGTGAGCATTTTTGTTACTAAACTTCCAAGAACATGATAAAATGCAAAACATACTAGGGATTTGGAATGCTTAACTAGAGGTGTGCCTAGTTTTTTTCAATTAAGATTGGGTACCGCTATGTACTAGAGTTGGAAGAGTATTTAAAGGGGTGAACGTACATGTTTAAATTTAATGATGAAAAAGGACAGTTGAAATGTTCTTTTTGCGGAAAAACACAAGAACAAGTCCGTAAACTGGTTGCTGGTCCAGGTGTATATATTTGTGACGAGTGTATCGAGCTTTGTACGGAAATCGTCGAGGAAGAACTTGGTACTGATGAAGAAGTGGAATTCAGAGATGTACCTAAACCTATGGAAATCCGGGAAATTCTTGATGAATACGTGATTGGACAAGAACAGGCGAAGAAATCTTTGGCTGTTGCGGTTTACAATCATTATAAGCGTATCAATTCCAATAGCAAAGTCGACGATGTCGAGCTTTCGAAAAGTAACATTGCCCTAATCGGACCGACAGGAAGCGGGAAAACCCTTCTTGCACAAACGCTGGCACGTCTATTGAATGTTCCTTTTGCCATTGCTGATGCGACTTCATTGACGGAAGCTGGATACGTAGGGGAAGATGTGGAAAATATCCTCCTTAAATTGATTCAAGCAGCCGATTATGACGTTGAAAAAGCGGAAAAAGGCATCATATATATTGATGAAATCGATAAAGTTGCCCGTAAATCGGAAAATCCTTCGATTACGCGTGACGTATCTGGAGAAGGCGTGCAACAAGCTTTATTGAAAATTCTTGAAGGAACGGTTGCAAGCGTGCCGCCTCAAGGTGGACGTAAACATCCGCATCAAGAATTCATTCAAATCGATACGACCAATATCCTGTTCATTTGTGGCGGTGCATTCGATGGCATCGAACCGATCATCAAACGCCGTCTTGGCCAAAAGGTCATTGGATTTGGCTCTGATGTGAAAAAGGATGATATTGCGGAAAAAGAATTGCTTTCCAAAGTACTTCCTGAAGACTTGCTTCGTTTCGGATTGATCCCGGAATTCATCGGACGACTGCCAGTAATTGCGACTCTTGAGCAATTGGATGAAGCCGCTTTGATTGAAATCCTGACTCAACCGAAAAATGCTCTTGTTAAACAATATCAAAAATTACTTGAGCTTGATGATGTCGAATTGGAATTCGAACCGGAAGCCTTAAGTGAAATTGCCAAAAAAGCGATTGAGCGTAAAACGGGTGCCCGTGGATTGCGTTCCATCATTGAAGGCATCATTCTAGAAGTGATGTTCGATCTGCCTTCACGTGATGATGTTGCAAAATGTGTGATCACAGGCAACACGATTTCCAAAAACGAATCTCCAAAGCTTGTCCTTAAAGATGGCACGACCATCAAGGGTCAAGAAAAGAAAACATCCGCTTAATGAATGTGAAAAGTAAGACGCCAGTACAACCTGGCTGTCTTCATGTATAGAAAAAGGGTTTCGGAGTGATTTCATTCCGAAACCCTTTTTTTTTTGCAAATTGCACGCTTGATCTTATCCTCTTGTCCGATGTTTCGGTGGCTAGGCGCGGTAGAAGAACTGTTTAAACAAGTCAAGACCCAAAATGTAGCTCACCCTTTTCCCGACCTCCTCTGGATAAGCGAGTGCCTGAAAAGTAAAGCAACGGTCAATGTCCATGTCCTCCAAACCTGTGATTAGGCAGGATTCGAAATACATTTTCACGTAAAGTGGAATGAAACGGAAGGTGGCGGCACTCCTGTGGGAATTGCGCGTCTACGTGAGACCCGCAGGCTGAAAGCTGAGGTGGCTCAAGGACCGGCCCGCGGAAAGGGAGCGCCTGCAGTGCAATGAAACGGTCCAAGTACAGATTCCCCCATACTGTGGGCAATGGAGATTTCCACTTCTTGTTCACACAAAGAGGAATGAAACGGAAGGCGGCGAGACTCCTGCGGGAATTGCGCGTCCACTTGAGACCAGCAGGCTGAAAGCCGAGGTGGCTCAAGGACCGGCCCGCGGAAAGGGAGCGCCTGCAGTGCAATGAAACGGTCCAAGTACAGATTCCCCCATACTGTGGGCAATGGAGATTTCCACTTCTTGTTCACATAAAGGGGAATGAAACGGAAGGCGGCGAGACTCCTGCGGGAAATGCGTGTCTTCGTGAGACACCGCAGGCGCACAAGCGCCGAGGAGGCTCAAGGACCGCCCGTGGAAAGGGGAGCGCCTGCAGTGCAATGAAACGGTCATTGTATAAACTCACCAAAACTTTAGACGATGAAAGTCTAACCTCAACCTGAACGGGAAAACGGGATTTTCCCCGCCAAAACCCCAAAAATTTACAACGTTGATTTCTTGGATAATTTCGCCCTTCCCAAGGAGATACTAACAGAAATGACAAACTAGGAGAGTGCAGGAGGGAATAGAATGAATTGGACAGGATTGGCGTTGTTTATTCAGCTGTTTTTTGGGATTATTATTGGATTGTATTTTTTGAACTTATTGAAAGGCCAGCGGACCCAAAAGGTTTCGATTGACCGAGATTCACGAAAGGAAATGGACCAATTAAGGAAGATGAGATCCATTTCATTAACGGAACCATTGGCGGAGAAGGTAAGGCCAAGCACATTCACCGAAATCATCGGGCAGGAAGATGGGATTAAATCATTAAAAGCTGCATTATGTGGACCGAATCCCCAGCATGTGATCGTTTACGGCCCTCCGGGGGTTGGGAAAACGGCAGCAGCCAGACTTGTTCTTGAAGAAGCTAAGAAAAATGGCAAGTCACCTTTTAAGAATTCAGCCGTTTTCGTTGAATTGGATGCGACTACAGCCAGATTCGACGAGCGGGGGATTGCCGATCCGCTGATTGGTTCGGTTCACGACCCGATCTATCAAGGGGCCGGGGCCATGGGACAGGCTGGCATTCCGCAGCCAAAGCAAGGCGCTGTCAGCAATGCTCATGGCGGGGTGTTGTTCATAGATGAAATAGGGGAGCTTCATCCCATCCAGATGAATAAACTTTTAAAGGTTTTGGAGGATCGGAAGGTCTTTCTGGAAAGTGCCTATTACCAAGAGGAAAATCAAAATATTCCCACTCATATCCATGATATTTTCAAGAATGGGCTTCCTGCCGACTTTCGCCTGATTGGAGCGACAACGAGGACGCCGAATGAAATTGCACCCGCGATCCGTTCAAGATGCATAGAGGTTTTTTTCCGCGAGCTGGACCGGGAAGAAATAATGAAAGTAGCCAAGAATGCCTCCGATAAAGTGGGGATCACGATAAGTGAAAAGGGATTGCAGTCGATTTCCGATTATGCCCGTAATGGCAGGGAAGCGGTCAATATGATCCAGACTCTTGCCGGAATCTCGATTAATGAAAACAGGAGCTTCATAAGAGAAGAAGATATTGATTGGATGGCGCATAGCAGTCAATTGACCCAACGCATGGACCGGAAAATAGAAACGAATTCAAAAATAGGTCTAGTCAACGGTCTTGCAGTATATGGTCCCAACTCAGGGGCATTACTGGAAATCGAAGTTACCGTCATGGCTGCATCGAATGAGAAAGGCTCGATAAATATCACCGGCATCGTGGAAGAAGAGAGCATTGGCGGCGGAAATGGCAAGTCGATCCGCCGCAAGAGCATGGCGAAAGGTTCGATCGAAAACGTGATCACGGTTCTCCGGTCGATGGGGGTGCCTGCCGATCAATTCGATATCCATGTGAACTTCCCAGGCGGAAGTCCCGTCGACGGACCTTCTGCAGGGATTGCTATGGCAACGGGCATATACTCGGCCATTTATAAAATCCCTGTTGACCACACAATAGCAATGACTGGGGAAATCAGCATCCATGGCGGAGTCAAGCCGATTGGCGGAGTCATACCGAAAATCAAGGCCGCGAAGCTAGCGGGGGCAAAGAAAGTGATCATCCCGGCCGATAACATGCAGCCGCTGCTATTGGAAATCAAGGATATCGAAATCATCCCCGTTACACATGTAAAAGAAGTGCTGGATCACGCACTGAAAAAGGAAATGATGTCAGAACAAATCCTTACGTCCTTGGACCTATCAAAAAAAGAAAGCGTATAAAGGAAATGCCCCGGCTTAATAGAACCGGGGCATTATAATGAAGTCCATTTGGGAAAAATAATCGCAAGTTCAGGCGTGCTTTTTTAATTAATATTGGAGATAATAAGAGCAGTAGAAACGTGTCAAGGTAAACGAATAGACACTTCTATATAAATAGGATAGAATTGTTAAAAGGTCGAGAACATGGGTAAATAGTTTACAACGACGATACTAAAAAGATGGAGGTGTCAGGAAATGACTGATAAAGAAATCATCGTCCCCCTCCTGCCGCTTAGAGGATTGCTTGTATATCCAACGATGGTACTTCATTTAGATGTAGGCCGAGACAAATCGGTACAAGCCCTTGAGAAAGCAATGGTGGAAGACCATCTTATATTTTTGACGACACAACAAGATGTTTCGTTGGACGAACCAGGTGAAGAAGATTTATTTAAAATGGGAACTTTAACAAAAGTAAAACAGATGCTGAAGCTTCCGAACGGGACAATCCGGGTATTGGTGGAAGGGTTGAACCGGGCAGAGGTCGTTGAATTTTACGATTATGAGACACATTATGGTGCCAAAATAAAAATATATGAAGACAGTGATGAAAAGGATGCGGAACATCAAGCATTGATGCGCACTCTTCTGGATTATTTTGAACAATACATAAAAATGTCCAAGAAAATAACCGGTGAAACATTCACATCCACTTCCGATATTGAAGAGCCAGGGAGATTGGCCGATATCATTGCCTCGCATCTGCCTCTGAAGTTGAAGGAGAAGCAGGAAGTGCTAGAGACCATCGATATGAAAAAGCGATTGAGCCGTGTAATCGAAATCATCAATAATGAAAAAGAGGTTCTTTTTCTCGAGAAAAAGATCGGCCAGCGCGTCAAGCGTTCAATGGAACGGACTCAAAAGGAATATTATCTGCGTGAACAAATGAAAGCCATACAAAAAGAATTGGGCGATAAAGAAGGAAAGACTGGCGAGATTGAAGTCCTTAACGAAAAGATTGAAGAAGCGGACATGCCTGAGCACATAAAGGCAGCGGCCTTAAAGGAATTGGACCGATATGAAAAAGTGCCTTCAAGCTCTGCTGAGAGCTCTGTCATCCGCAACTATATTGAATGGCTCATTTCGCTTCCTTGGTCGAATGCGACGAAAGATGATTTGAATATCCATAAAGCTGAAAGAATCCTGAATAGGGATCATCATGGTTTGGAAAAGGTGAAAGAGCGGGTGCTGGAGTATTTGGCGGTCCAGCAATTGACCAATTCCTTGAAGGGGCCGATCCTTTGCTTGGTTGGTCCTCCTGGTGTCGGGAAAACCAGTTTGGCTAAATCAATCGCAACATCCATGAATAGGAACTTTGTCCGGATCTCACTTGGTGGAGTGCGTGATGAATCAGAGATCCGCGGCCATCGCCGCACATACGTAGGGGCAATGCCAGGACGGATCATCCAGGGCATGAAAAAAGCGGGAACGATCAATCCCGTCTTTTTGCTGGACGAAGTGGATAAGATGTCCAATGACTTTAGGGGCGATCCATCCGCGGCGATGCTTGAGGTGCTCGATCCAGAGCAAAACCATAATTTCAGTGACCATTATATTGAAGAAACGTATGACCTATCCAAAGTCATGTTCATAGCGACGGCGAACAATTTGGGCTCCATTCCTGGCCCGCTTCGTGATCGTATGGAAATCATTTCGATTGCAGGTTATACTGAAATAGAGAAACTTCATATAGCCAAGGATCACCTTCTGCCTAGACAGTTGGAAAGCCATGGTTTATTGAAGACACAATTGCAAATCCGTGAGGAAGCTCTAACCAAAATCATTCGTTATTATACCCGGGAAGCCGGTGTCCGGAGTCTGGAGAGACAGCTTGCTGGCATCTGCCGGAAGACTGCGAAAATCATCGTGTCCGGGGAGAAAAAGCGGGTCGTCATTTCTGATAAGAATGTCGAGGAGTTTCTGGGGAAAACGATGTTCCACTATGGACAGGCAGAAGTCGAGAACCAAGTCGGAGTAGCCAATGGCTTGGCTTACACTTCGGTTGGCGGCGATACGCTGCAAATCGAGGTTTCCTTATCACCAGGTAAAGGAAAGCTTATATTGACTGGCAAGCTTGGCGATGTAATGAAAGAGTCTGCACAGGCGGCTTTCAGCTATGTCCGTTCAAAAACCGAGAAACTTCATATTGATGCGAACTTCCATGAAAAATATGATATTCATATTCATGTCCCGGAAGGTGCTGTCCCTAAGGATGGTCCTTCTGCAGGCATCACGATTGCAACAGCGTTAATATCGGCCCTTACCAACAGGCCGATCAGAAAAGAGGTAGGCATGACAGGCGAAATTACATTACGCGGACGGGTTCTTCCAATCGGCGGCCTTAAAGAAAAATCTTTAGCGGCTCACCGGGCAGGACTTACGAAAATCATCATCCCGCAAAATAACGAAAAGGATATTGATGATATCCCGGAGAGTGTCCGTAAAGCATTAACATTTGTTCCAGTTTCACACGTAGATGAAGTCCTTGAACATGCATTGGTAGGTGTGGACGAATGAAAGTGACAAGTTCAGATATTGTCATCAGTGCCGTAAAGCCTGATCAATATCCCAATACTCCAATCCCGGAGTTTGCCTTGGCTGGCCGCTCCAATGTAGGGAAATCGAGTTTCATCAACAAAATGATCAACCGGAAAAACCTGGCGAGAACATCGTCCAAACCGGGCAAGACGCAGACTTTGAATTTTTACATCATTAATGAAGCACTCCATTTTGTCGATGTTCCAGGCTATGGCTATGCAAAGGTATCCAAAACCGAACGTGATGCGTGGGGAAGAATGATCGAAACGTATTTCACTTCCCGTGATCAGCTCCGTGCTGCGCTTCTGATCGTCGATTTGCGTCATCCGCCGACAAAGGATGATATCGCGATGTATGAATTCCTGAAGCATTATGACCTTCCAAGGATCGTCATCGCCACAAAAGCGGATAAAATTCCGAAAGGCAAATGGCAGAAGCACTTGAAAGTCACACGCCAAACGTTAAATATGGAAAAAGAAGATGAATTGCTTCTTTTCTCTGGTGAAACGGGCGAAGGGAAAGAACAGGCTTGGGGTGTCCTCAAGAAATATATGTAAATGAAAAGGGTATTCCGCATCCGGAATACCCTTTTTCAATATGAATTTTGCCCCGATCACTTTTTACGAACTAAAAAATAGATGCCGATTGCCATCAAGGCAAATGGCCAAAACCTTTCGATATTCGCCGTGCTCGTTTCAACCAGCCCGAAAGAGGTTGTGATCTTATCATAGAATAAAAATAGAATCGAAATGATCAGCAGTATCAACCCATGAAACATTCCAGTATTTGTTTTGCGGGCCCGCAGTATAAAACCCAGTGAGATGATTAAAATAAAGATACCTATATTATCCGGCCAAATTTCCAGGTTTTTTACGATGTGAAAATGAGCACCGAAACCAAGCAAAATCACGCCTGGCAGGATCGACTCATACTCATTGCCGCCATAGGCCTGAATCAAGAAGGCTGCGCCCACTATACATAATAGGGTCGGCCAGCTATAAAAACCTGGGAAGATTTCCATGTGGGAATGCTCAAGAAAAAAATATAGGCCGAAACCAATTAAAACGATTCCAGGGAAAATGCGTTGCGTTTTCATGTGATCCTCCTATCCAATTCGATTACTTGAAGTTTTTTGCCATTTTTGATATGGTACTTTTGTACACTATGTCGAAATATGTATGTAACTTATAAATCCCGCCTAGACACCTTTTGGAGCAATCCTGGCGTTTTAGCCGTCTTTTCATGGTAGCATATGTTTTCATAAACTGTTCATATTATTTGCGTGAATCAATTTTTGTACATGGTATAATAAATTTACACGAAAAATTTTGGGGGTGCAAAACAAAAGGATGCATATTCTAGCGGTTGGTATTAATTACAAAACTGCCCCTGTTGAAATTCGGGAAAAACTATCGTTTAACGAAGCCGAACTTGCCGAGGCAATGAAAGCTCTTAAAAATAAAAAAAGCATCTTGGAAAATATCATTATTTCAACATGTAACAGAACGGAAATATATGTGGTCGGTGACCAGCTTCATACAAGCCGGTATTACATTAAGGAATTTCTTTCGGAATGGTTCCATATCGATAAAGAGGAATTTTCTAAATACCTGTTCATCTATGAAGGTGATGGGGCCGTCGAGCATTTATTTTCCGTTACGTGCGGCTTGAATTCCATGATACTTGGGGAAACTCAGATTTTGGGACAAGTACGCTCCAGCTATATGCTGGGACAGAAAGAAGATACGATTGGGACCGTTTTTAACCATCTCTTCAAGCAAGCCCTTACATTGGCGAAGAAAGCTCATTCAGAAACGGAAATCAACACGAATGCCGTTTCTGTCAGTTATGCTGCCGTCGAACTTGCCAAAAAAATCTTCGGCGGTCTGAACGGCAAGAACGTCTTGATTCTTGGTGCGGGTAAAATGGGAGAGTTGGCCATTCAAAACCTTCACAGCAATGGTGCAGACAGCGTTACGGTCATTAACCGCACTTTTCAGAAAGCGGTCGATTTGGCCGGCAGGTTCAATGGTAAGGCAAAACAGCTTCAGGAGCTGCAGTGCGCTTTAGTGGAAGCGGATATCCTGATTACTTCGACTGGGTCGAAAGATCTTCTCGTAACAAAAGAGATGATGACATTCGTAAATAAGCTTCGCAAGGGCCGTCCTATTTTCATGGTCGATATCGCCGTTCCGCGTGACCTCGACCCAACGCTGGCCGAGCTGGAAAATGTCTTCTTGTATGACATTGACGACCTTGAAGGGATCGTGCAAGCGAATATCGAAGAGCGCAGAAAAGCCGCCGAGAAAATAGAAATGATGATTGAATCCGAAATCGTCGACTTCAATCAGTGGATTAATTTGCTTGGCGTGGTTCCTGTCATTTCTTCCTTGCGGGAAAAATCGCTTTCGATTCAGAAGGAAACGATGGAAAGCATCGAAAGAAAGCTTCCGCATTTAAGCGAGCGTGACAAAAAGGTATTGAACAAGCATACGAAGAGCATCATCAACCAAATGTTAAAAGATCCGATCCTTTATGCAAAAGAGCTGGCGGATGAGCCGAATGCAAAAGAGCAATTGAATAACTTCGTGAAAATCTTCCATTTGGAGGAACTGATAGAAGACCACCTGGTAGCGGAGGATGATGAAAAAGAACGGAACGGCTCCAAGGCATCCCTGCTAAACCCAGTTCCTGTCCAGTAATGAGGTAGATATGGAATTACTAATGACAAGATTGCATGAAGTCACAGTATTGTTGTATGCCATCAGTATGCTTTTATATTTTATGGACTTCCTTAATAATGACCAGAAGGCGAACAAGGTCGCTTTCTGGTTGCTTTCTATTGTTTGGGTACTGCAAACAATTTTTTTGTTTCTGTATGTATGGAAAACGGGAAGGTTCCCGGTTTTGACGATTTTTGAAGGCTTATACTTTTATGCATGGGTCCTCGTATCTTTATCATTAATCATCAATCGATTGCTAAGAGTCGATTTTACGGTCTTTTTTACGAATGTCTTAGGCTTCATGGTCATGGCCATCCATACCTTTGCACCTGTACAGATAGAATCGCAAGTTCTTGCACAGCGTCTCGTTTCGGAACTGTTGCTCATACATATCACCTTCGCGATCCTTTCTTACGGGGCATTTACGCTTTCTTTCGTATTTTCCCTCCTCTACTTGATTCAATATGATTTATTGAAACGGAAGAAATGGGGCAAAAGGCTGCTTCGACTCGGCGATTTAACAAAGCTTGAGCATATGTCTTATGTCCTTGCGGCAATAGGAGTTCCCTTATTGGTGGTCTCGCTTATCCTGGGCATCCAATGGGCCTATATAAAAGTTCCGGGTGTATCGTGGCTGGATATGAAAATCATCGGTTCGTTTATATTGCTCATCGGCTACAGTGTGTTCTTATACTTAAAAATCCGGAAACAAATGTATGGAAGGACATTGGCCTTTCTGAATATTGGATCCTTCATGATCGTGTTAATCAACTTTTTCCTTTTCGGAAGCCTTTCAACATTCCACTTTTGGAATACTTAGGAGGAAATTATGAGAAAAATTATTGTCGGTTCTAGACGAAGTAAATTAGCGATCACCCAAACGAATTGGGTGATTGCCCAACTTAAAGAACTTGGGGCTCCATATGAGTTCGAGGTGAAGGAGATTGTGACAAAGGGTGACCAAATCCTCGATGTCACACTTTCCAAGGTAGGCGGTAAAGGCTTGTTCGTCAAAGAGATCGAACAAGCGATGCTCGATAAAGAAATCGATATGGCCGTACATAGCATGAAGGATATGCCGGCAGTGCTTCCCGAAGGCTTGACGATCGGGTGCATACCCCCACGTGAGGATCACCGGGATGCCTTGATATCAAAAAATCATGAAACCTTATCCGAATTGAAGCCAGGCTCCATCATCGGCACTAGCAGTCTGCGCCGTGGCGCCCAGATTTTAGCAAGAAGGCCGGACCTTGAAATCAAATGGATTCGCGGCAATATCGATACCCGCTTGAACAAGCTGAAAACGGAAGATTATGATGCCATCATCTTAGCGGCAGCCGGACTTTCAAGAATGGGCTGGGAGCGGGAGATCGTTACCGAATTTTTGGATGAAGATATTTGCATTCCAGCAGTCGGTCAAGGAGCGCTTTCAATTGAATGCCGTGAAGATGATAAAGAGTTGCTCGATGAACTTGCTAAATTAACATGTCAAAAAACGAAAAAGACCGTCGAAGCGGAGCGTGCCTATTTGGATAAAATGGAAGGCGGATGTCAGGTACCGATTGCCGGCTTCGCGGTGGCAAAGGATAATGGCTCCGTCGCCTTGACGGCATTGGTCGCTTCCCCGGATGGAAAGGTGATTTACAAGGAAATGGTCGAGGGTGAAGATCCCGAGGCAGTCGGACATGAAGCTGCCAAAAAAATAAGTGCAATGGGCGGTAAAGGATTGATCGATCGCGTAAAAGCGGAGCTCGATCAGTAATGTCTCCCTTTCAGCCTCTTAAGGATTATCAGGTATTGATCACCAGGGGGAAAGGACAGGCTGATGGCTTAAAGGCATCTATCGAGGAAAATGGCGGAACGCCGCTTCTTGTGCCATTGCTGGAGTTCACCCTGCCTGATCGTTTGGAGGAGGTCCGTCAATGCTTAGCGGCGATTCATACCTATGACTGGATCATCTTGACCAGTCAAAATGGGGTGGATTACTTCTTTCAGCTTCTTGGTAAACGGCCAAGGACTCTTCCGAAGATAGCGGTGATCGGTTCCAAAACGGAAGTCGCCCTGAAACGGTACGGATATGAGGCGGATTTCGTCCCCTCCGAATTTGTTGCCGAAGGGTTCGTTTCGGAGTTCATTACCATATTGGAACCTGGAACCCGTGTGCTGCTGGCGAAAGGGAATCTAGCCAGGTCCGTCATTGCGGAGGCAATCAATGAAGGTGGAGCATCATGTGATGAAGTGATCATCTATCGCACCGTACTTCCAGCAAGTAGCGAACAAGAACTCGTTCATCTTATAAAGAATCATGCCATTGACATCATAACCTTTACGAGTTCTTCGACGGTCAATCATTTCCTGCAGATCATGGAGCGCCATGAATTGGGTACATACATAGACCGGATCGTCATCGCATGCATCGGTCCCATCGCCGCCAAGACGGCTGTTAAACATGGATTATCAGTAGACGTGTGTCCTGATGTCTATACGACGGACGCCATGGTTGCCGATATCATTCACTTCATCATGAAACGAAATACTAAGGGAGGAACTTTACAATGAAAAATATTCCATTCAATCGCCACCGCCGTTTGCGTGCAAGTGCAGGCATGAGGGCTTTGGTCCGTGAAACACAATTGCATAAAGACGATTTGATTTATCCCATCTTCATCATTGATGGTGAACAGGTAAAAAATGAAATTAACTCTATGCCGGGTATCTATCAGCTATCCATGGATAACTTGGAGGCGGAAATGGATGAAGTGGTAAGTCTAGGGATTAAATCGGTCATTTTATTCGGTGTACCCTTTGATCATGATAAAGACGAACACGGCACCGGGGCGTTTCACCATAACGGACTTGTGCAGGAAGCAACCCGCCTAATAAAAAAACAATATCCAGAAGTCATCGTCATTGCTGACACCTGCCTTTGTGAGTATACAAGCCATGGCCATTGCGGAGTGGTTGAAGGGGAAAAAATCCTCAATGACGCTTCCCTGGACCTTCTTGCGAAAACGGCAATCAGCCAGGCAGAGGCTGGAGCTGATATCATCGCCCCTTCCAATATGATGGACGGGTTCGTGGCAGCCATCCGCGCAGGACTGGATGAAGCCGGATATGAAGATATACCGATCATGTCCTATGCCGTGAAATATGCTTCTGCTTTTTACGGACCCTTCCGTGATGCAGCGAATGGCGCGCCGCAATTCGGCGATAGGAAAACATATCAAATGGATCCAGCCAACCGTCTTGAAGCATTCCGTGAAGCGGAATCCGATGTCGCTGAAGGTGCGGATTTCCTAATCGTTAAACCGGCACTCGCTTATATGGACATCATCCGGGATGTTAAAAATAATTTTAATCTCCCTGTTGTTTCCTACAATGTCAGCGGTGAATATTCAATGGTCAAGGCAGCTGCCCAAAATGGCTGGATCGATGAAAAAGCGATCGTGACGGAAATGCTGACAGGATTGAAGCGTGCGGGTTCCGACTTGATCATCACGTACTTCTCAAAAGATGTTGCACGGTGGATGGACGAAGATCAACAAAGAAAATAAAAAACCGGTAATGGAAAAGGGGATTGAATCATGCGGTCATATGAAAAATCGAAAAAAGCGTTTGCCGAAGCAGTAAATTTGATGCCAGGCGGAGTGAACAGCCCGGTACGTGCCTTCAAGTCAGTGGACATGGACCCCATTTTCATGGAGCGTGGCAAAGGCTCAAAAATGTATGATATCGATGGCAATGAATATATCGACTATGTTCTTTCATGGGGACCGCTTATCCTCGGTCACACAAATGATCGTGTCGTCGAAGCATTGAAAAAGGTAGCCGAATCGGGCACTAGCTTTGGAACATCTACGGTAATCGAGAATGAACTCGCTAAGTTGGTCATAGACCGCGTGCCGTCGATTGAGATGATCAGGATGGTATCTTCCGGAACGGAAGCGACCATGAGTGCTCTCAGGTTGGCACGAGGCATTACAGGACGTGATAAAATCCTGAAATTCGAAGGCTCTTATCATGGACACGGAGATTCCTTGTTAATCAAAGCAGGTTCCGGCGTTGCCACGTTAGGATTGCCGGATAGCCCCGGTGTACCGGAAGGCATTGCCAAAAATACGATTACCGTGCCTTATAATGATCTTGCAGCAACCAAATATGCATTTGAACAATTTGGCGAAGATATCGCTTGTATCATCGTCGAGCCGGTTGCCGGGAATATGGGGGTCGTTGCGCCACAGCCAGGCTTCCTCGAAGGCTTACGGGAAGTGACGACCGAATATGGGGCCTTATTGATCTTTGATGAAGTCATGACAGGCTTCCGTGTCGGATATCATTGTGCCCAAGGGTATTTTGGCATCGCGCCGGATCTTACCTGCCTTGGCAAAGTGATTGGCGGTGGACTGCCGGTTGGAGCCTTCGGAGGCAAGCGTGAATTGATGGAACGAATTGCTCCTAGCGGAACGATTTATCAAGCGGGAACATTGTCAGGCAACCCGCTGGCCATGACGGCTGGTCTTGAAACACTGAGCCAATTGACGCCTGAATCTTATCAAGAATTCACTCGAAAAGGCGATATGCTTGAAAAAGGCATTGGTCAAGCAGCCAAAAAGTACGATGTTCCACATACATTCAATCGGGCAGGCTCGATGATCGGACTATTCTTCACGAATGAAGAAGTCATCAACTACGATACAGCCAAAACATCCGATCTTGAATTTTTCGCCTCTTACTATCGGGAAATGGCGGACCAAGGCATCTACCTGCCGCCGTCCCAGTTCGAGGGCTTATTCCTATCCACTGCACATAGTGATGAAGATATCGAAAAAACCATCTCAGCTGCAGAAAAGGCTTTTGCCAAATTAAAAAAATGATTCGAAAAAACGCTTAAGTCAGGCTCCCCTCCTCCAAATGCTTTTGGAGAAGGGGAGCCTGACTTTTTTGTATTTACGCGATTGTGGCCGGATTAAGTTGGGTGAAGGACGAATAAATGTGGGTGCAGGCCGGATCAAGGTAACAGTAAGCCGAACTATATGAAAAAGCAAAAAAATGCGTCATGAAATTTCTCCTTCTAAAGCTGCGGACAAAAATGTGGACTAGATAGGTTTAGATGAAAATAAGGAATAATTGATCGTTTTCCTTCATAGATTGTTATTGGTATATGTACCGTTTCTGAAGTTGAAAGGAGGAGTTGTTTTGTCGCAAGAAAATGAATCGCATTTACGATTTTCTTTAGAGGAATCCGTTTGGTTCCAGAAGGGACAGGAAGTGGCTGAGCTTTATTCGATCTCCCTGGATCCGAATGTGACGATTCAAGAGAGTGATCAATATGTTTTTATACGAGGCTCGTTAGACTTATGCGGTGAATACAAGGACTCGCAAAATGGTGAACAAGAGGAGTTTTCGCAAACCTTTTTGCCAAAAGCCGTGCAAAAGGTCGAGAGGCATCTCAATGGACTTAATGAGTTCACACACCGTTTTCCGGTTGATATAACGATTCCGACAAATCGGGTTGCTTCATTGGAGGAAATCGATGTCTCGATTCAGAGCTTTGACTATGCGTTGCCGGAACATAATCACTTGAAACTGCAGGCGGATTTATTGATAACTGGAATTTACAATGATTCATATGTGGAAGAGCGGTTCGATACGGAACAGGAAGCAGGGGAATTGGAGGAACAGGAAGAAACGGATGGAGAAAATGAGTCCTACATTCCTTATGCGGCTGGAATGCCGACCATTCCGGATTTTCAGCCTGTTTTCCGTGATGAGGAGGAAGATGAGTTATATTCGCCATTTTCTGCTGAGGCAAAACGGGTAGCCGAAGCTAACGAAGAGGAAGAAGAAGAGCCGATTTATTTAAGCGATCAGCACAGCGCTCCTGTTTTTGAAATGCCGGTGTCACCTTATCCTGAAGAGGAGGAATGGGAAGCGGAAGTAAGCAGGCAGGAAGACACGGATGCCAGTGAACAAGGGTCCGAAGAACCTGTATTATCCTTGCAAGAAGAGAGGCCTAGCAGGCAGGAAAAAACGTCAGAGAACGTGGAATTGCCAATGGAGTCCTTGAATGCGGGAGAAGGTCAGGGGCATGCTGGCAATCATCAGAGTGTTCCAATTGCCAGCGGTCCAGTGTCACGGTTCAAAACCGAGGGCGGCGCCCTTCAGGAAGAGGATGAAGTTGTGGCCGCAGGTCCAATACTCAACGAACAGGTGAAGGTGGAAAAGGAAGTTGAGCTTCCTTCATCGATAGGGGACCTGTTCAAAGAAAGGGAAAGACCGGCACCGCAAGCCAAAGATAAGGAAGTGAAAACTTATAAGGGCCGGAAGCAAGCAGCGGAACGGGATGAAAAAGAAACGACTGAGCATGGGGAAAAGCAGTCTTCCATCATGGATTTATTCGGCAGGAAGCAAGATGAAGAATTGGTAAGGATGAAGGTGTGCATCGTTCAGCAAGGAGAAACGCTTGAAGACTTGGCACAGCGTTATGATGTAACGGTCCAATCGATACTCTTCAGCAATGAATTGGAGTCGAATCAGAGTGTCGAGGAAGGTCAAGTCGTTTATATACCGAAGGCGGTTGCCTATAAAAATTAACCGTGACAGAGAGCAGAGCATCCATATGGCCTGCTCCTGTTTTTTACTAAGGTAACGGTTTTAGTTTTTTAGAGAAGGTGAGTGGGTCTCGTGAGGGAAAACGAGAATCAGCAGTCGGCTAATCGGGATCGGGACACGGAAGCCGTCTTAAGGGAATATGCCCTTTATGTACAATATATAGAGGATTTCGGACGGGTGAAGAAAGTATACAGTGATCGTGGTACGTTTGCCTTGAAATCGATTTTACCGAATAATGGCATAGATTTTATTAAAAATGTCCAAATGCTGTACCATCGCGGTTATAATCGGATCGTTCCCATCTATCAAACGATGGATCAACGTTATGCCGTCCTTCATAATGGCCGTTTGTATTACTTGATGCCGTGGTTGAACAACGAAGGGGACGGGGAGCGTGATGAAAAGCATAAGCAATTGTTCCGGGAGCTTGCCCGGATGCATACGCTGACCGTAAAAGAAACGCAAGTGGATATAGAAGAACGGGAAGCACATTATGAGCGGACGCTTGATGCCTGGAATAATGAGAAGGACTTTATGGATGAGTATATTGTCAGTTGTGAAAAAAAGTGGTATATGTCGCCATTCGAAATGTCGGTGTGCACGTTCTTCACTGATATTTCACAAGCCCTGAAGTACTCGATCAAGAAGTTTGAAACCTGGTATGAAAAGACGAAGGAAAGTGAGAAGGTTCGAACCGTCGTTACTCACGGAAAGATTTCCCTTAAGCACTTCGTTTATGATGAACGGGGATATGGCTATTTCATCAATTTTGAGAATTCGAATACGGCACCGCCTCATTTCGATTTATTGCCTTTTCTCGTTAAATCGGCGAGGACCTATCCGATCCAAAGTGATGATTGCGTCGATTGGCTATATAACTATATGCGATATTTTCCGCTGAAGGAAGAAGAATTGCTGCTCATGCAAAGCTATCTTGCTTTTCCCTCATCTGCTTTGGAGCTGGTGAAGGGATATTCGGAGGGCAGGTCGATGCGCTCGGAGATGGATCATGTCACCCAACTGCAGCGGCAATTCTGGTTATTGAAAAACATTGAGTATATGGTGATGAAAATCGAGGAAATCGAGCAGCAGAAAAAGGCGGCTGCCGAGGCTGCCAAAGAAGAGCAGTCACCCTCAAGCTAAATATACATGATTGGATCATCTCCAGTCATGTATATTTTTTTGCTGTAGGGGAATACTTAAATCCATTCGAAATATAAAGACATGGCCAGGAAAATGAATGCGACCAACAGGAGCATATCAAAGAAAGTCGGGAAAATCAGGGTCCGCAATCCTTGGAAAACGATGAAGGGAACGATGAACTGCTGGCAAACACCGCGGAATTTTTTCATCCAAGGCGGTAAAGTATAGGGAGTATATCTTCGTTTCATATTTATTACCTTCCTTTTTTGGACGTCTAATATTCTATGGGCGGCAGTGGAAAAGGTGAAAAAACCGTCACAATGACCCTTGGTGAAGGATACTATGAGATATGGATGGCCCTGCTTCGTTAAAAAAGTAAGCGAAAAGATGATTGACTCTAGCCCCTTTTTTTTTGTACTATATACTATATGCGTTTAATGATTTTACATATGAATAGAAATCAATGCTAAGACCGGAAATAGTAAGATGAAATGCACTTTTCAGAGAGGAAGCCGATTGGTGGGAGGCTTTCAGGCAGCAGCATCCGAAGTCGTCCGCGAGCAGTTTTCGTGAAAGATTTTTAGTAGCGAAGGCCGGTGAAGAGCCGTTATCCGATTTGAGAGCCGAAAGGGATTATTTTTCTTTTTCGGAAAAAAGGTGGCACCGCGAACAACTTCCTTCGTCCTTTTATGATGATGGAAGTTTTTTTTATGCCCAAAAAGGAGGAAATGATATGGAAGAGAACCAGATTTCAATGCCGACCAAATATGATCCGCAGGCAATAGAGAAAGGCCGCTACAAATGGTGGCTTGATGGGAAGTTTTTTGAAACGAAGAGTGATGATACAAAAGAACCTTATACGATTGTCATCCCGCCGCCGAACGTGACAGGCAAGTTGCATCTTGGCCACGCATGGGACACGACGCTTCAAGATATATTGACGCGCATGAAAAGAATGCAGGGCTATGATGTTTTATGGCTGCCGGGGATGGACCATGCCGGTATCGCGACGCAAGCGAAGGTGGAACAGAAACTACGTGCTGAAGGCGTAAGCCGCTATGACCTTGGACGTGAAAAGTTCGTTGAAGAAACATGGAAATGGAAGGAAGAATATGCGAGCCATATCCGCGAACAGTGGTCAAAGCTAGGTCTAGGGCTTGATTATACCCGAGAACGCTTCACTCTTGATGAGGGTCTTTCAAAAGCGGTCCGCGAAGTATTCGTCTCCCTTTATAATAAGGGCTTGATTTACCGCGGCGAATACATCATCAACTGGGACCCATCGACGAAAACGGCGCTGTCCGATATCGAGGTCATTTACAAAGATGTTCAGGGTGCGTTCTATCATATGAAATATCCGTTAGTGGACGGCTCGGGTGAAATCGAAATAGCCACAACCCGTCCGGAAACGATGCTTGGCGATACGGCGGTTGCCGTACATCCTGAAGATGACAGGTATAAGCACTTGATCGGCAAAATGGTTCGCCTGCCAATCACGGGCCGGGAAATCCCGATTGTCGGGGATGATTATGTCGATATGGAATTCGGTTCCGGCGCAGTGAAAATTACACCTGCACATGATCCGAATGACTTTGAAATCGGCAACCGTCATGACTTGGAGCGCATCCTCGTGATGCATGAAGATGGGTCGATGAATGAAAAGGCTGGTAAATATGAAGGCATGGATCGTTTTGAATGCCGTAAACAAATCGTCAAAGATCTTCAGGAAGAGGGTGTGCTCTTCAAAATCGAAGATCACCTGCACTCGGTCGGGCATTCAGAAAGAAGCGGAGCCGTTGTCGAGCCGTATCTTTCCACGCAATGGTTCGTTAAAATGCAGCCACTTGCTGATGCTTCGGTTGAGCTTCAAAAAGGGTCAGATGAAGAAAAAGTCCATTTCGTTCCAGACCGTTTCGAAAAAACGTATTTACACTGGATGGAAAATATTCGCGACTGGTGTATATCCCGTCAGCTATGGTGGGGCCACCGCATTCCAGCTTGGTACCATAAAGAAACAGGTGAAGTATACGTAGGACATGAAGAGCCTGCGGATGCGGAGAACTGGGAACAAGACACAGACGTTCTGGATACATGGTTCAGCTCCGCTTTATGGCCGTTCTCGACGATGGGCTGGCCTGATGCGGACAGTGTCGATTTCAAACGTTACTACCCAACCGGTGCACTTGTTACGGGCTATGACATCATCTTCTTCTGGGTTTCAAGGATGATTTTCCAGGCGCTTGAGTTTACGGGTGAACGTCCATTTGAAGATGTACTGATCCACGGCCTCGTTCGAGATGAACAAGGACGCAAGATGAGTAAATCGCTTGGCAATGGTGTCGATCCAATGGATGTCATTGATCAATACGGCGCCGACTCCCTGCGTTACTTCTTATCGACTGGCAGCTCACCAGGTCAGGACCTTCGTTACAGTACGGAAAAAGTCGAGGCGGTTTGGAACTTCTCCAATAAGATTTGGAACGCATCCCGATTCGCTTTAATGAACATGAATGGAATGACGTACGATGAAATCGATTTAAGCGGCGAGAAATCCGTAGCAGATAAATGGATTTTGACACGTTTGAATGAAACGATCACGAATGTGACAAGACTTGCGGACCGTTATGAATTCGGTGAAGTCGGCCGTGTGCTTTATAACTTCATCTGGGATGACTTCTGTGACTGGTATATCGAAATGGCGAAGCTTCCTTTATACGGTGAAGATGAAGCGGCAAAGAAAACGACACGTTCAATCTTGGCTTACGTGCTCGATAACACAATGAGGCTGCTGCATCCTTTCATGCCATTCATTACCGAAGAAATATGGCAAAACCTTCCTCATCAAGGGGAGTCCATCACTGTTGCCGCTTGGCCGGAAGTGAATGAAGAATTGACGGATTCGGCTGCAGCCGAGGAAATGAAGCTGCTTGTTGAAATCATCCGCTCCGTCCGTAACATCCGGGCTGAAGTGAACACGCCGCTAAGCAAAAAAATCAATTTGATTTTAAAAGCGAAGGACGAGTCCATCTTGACGACACTGCAGAAGAATAGCAGCTATATTGAGCGATTCTGTAATCCTGAACAATTGACGATCGGCATTGAAGTCGAAGAGCCAGCCCAAGCGATGACTGCTGTCGTAACCGGCGTGGAGTTGATCCTTCCGCTGACAGGACTGATCAATATTGATGAAGAAGTGAAACGTCTTGAGAAAGAGCTCGACAAACTCAATAAAGAAGTGGAACGTGTACAGAAAAAATTAGGCAACGAGGGCTTCGTCAAGAAGGCGCCGGCAAGCGTCATCGAAGAAGAACGGGCCAAAGAAAAAGACTATAGCGAGAAACGCGATTCCGTGATCCACAGAATCAATGAATTGAAACAACTGTAAACATGAAAGGAGGAACCAGCATATTGGCTGGTTCCTCCTTTTTTAATCGAAAATCTTAAACGTCCTGCAGGGTGTTGATCCTGTCCTTAATGAAAGTGAGATACTCCCTTACGATATTGATCTCGCTTAAAGCACTTAGCGTACGGCTCCCGACGACATCCTCGATTTCATTGAGCATCAGGCTGCCGTCTTCGGCAAAAATGAAATCGATGCCGACCAGGCCAAAATCAAACGCTTCGATGATTCTTTCAACCAGCGCTAAATCGTGTGGAGCTAGTTCATATAAGGAAGCTGTTCCGCCTAACGTATAATTGGCCTTGAAGCTCGAAGCTGATTCGCGGAGCACGGCGGCCTTCACTTGGTTGCCTATTACAAAAACACGGATATCCTGTCCGAATCGGCCGGGCTTTTGCACGATCCAGTTTCCTTCATTCAACTGGGCCAAATCAGCCTCATTCTCGATTAAATACACCTGCTTCCCGCCACGGCCTTTTGTTTCTTTAGCGATGAGAGGGAATGCCATATCAGTTGCCTTCGGCCGTCCGTTGCAATATACGGTATCAGTCATCGGAATTCCCATCGCTGTTAAATATTGATGGGTCTTGGCTTTGTCATTCGCCATTTCGGATACGAAAGAAGAATTGAAGCAAACAATCCCCATTTGCTCCAGCTGTCTCGTGAAAAAAGGGTCGATGGTCCGCACGATGGCAAAGGCTGGCATTGTGATTGGCTCCAGCACATGCTCGGCATATAACGCATTGCAGCGATGGCCGATCCGCAGGTCTTCACGATGGTAGAAATGCAAATCAAGATCAAGCTTGCTTGCCTCGTCCAGCATCCATTCTATGTAGCCCTTATTTTTTTCGGCATCCTCTCGATTATAAATCAGCCAGCCTGATTGTTTTCTCATCTGTCCTACTCCCTTTCCCTATATTGTTCAACATATGATCAAACATGCTGTCAGCGATGTTGATGCCGGTGCATTCATATATATTAAGCAAATGAGAATTCGAATTCACCTCGCACAAAAGCGGCCCATCTTCACCGAATAACAAATCGACGCCAGCAAATGCGGCGCCAAGAATCTCGGCACAACGGATCGATAGTGTTGCTTCCTCCTTCGTGGGTGTATAGGGCTGGGCCCTGCCGCCAGCTGTCATGTTGGCCCGGAAGTCACTCTCGGAATGGCGTTGCATCGCAGCTATGACTTGATCGCCGACGACATTGATGCGAATGTCACGTCCTTTGCTGTGCCTGATGAATTCCTGGATGATGAATGGTTTGTGGCCAAGATGACGGATCGCCTTGAGAAGTTCTTCTTCAGTTTGAATCAAATAAACTTGTTCCCCGAAAGAACCGTACGACTCCTTGAGAACAAGCGGGAATCCAAGTTCGCTCCCGATTTGTTTGAAAACATCCATATTAACCCTTTCGATCCCCTCGTATGTGAACGGAGGAAAGACGGTCTTCGGCATCGGTATGTTATGTCCCGCTAAGGCTTGATGCGTTTTCGCTTTGCTGTCGCAAATATCGATAGCAGAACTGCTGTTGTATACCGGGAGGCCAAGCAATTCCAAATGGCGCGCCAAATGGATATCTTTATCCATGAATAGGACAAAGTCAGGCAGCTTTCCAAACGTTCCTTTAAGCATTGGAACCCCATTTTCAATGACGGGAATAAGATCTGAATTACGGATGAGGGTTGCCTTGATTTTTTTTCTTTCAGCCGATTCTTTGATGAACAAAGCCAAGCTTGAAAATTTATCATGCTGTAAATAGCCATTCACGACAATCCAGCAATGGAGGTCAGAAGTTTTCATGAATTAACACTACCTTTCGTCTAGGTTAATCGTTCATATATTGATAAAATAATCTTAACGCATTAGAGCGGTATAAAGATAGAGGAGGCTCGATGATTAATGGCAACGACCATGAAAGATATCAATCATTTTTTTGAACGACGACAAGTTCGATTGGGCATGAATTTCGGCCTGTCCCGCATGGAAGCATTATTAAAGAAATTAGGCAACCCGCATGAAAGGTTAAAGTATATTCATATTGCCGGTTCGAATGGAAAAGGATCGACGCTGCAGTATATGAAAGGAATGTTGATGGAAGAAGGAGTCCGGGTCGCTTCGTTCACATCCCCGTATTTAATCCGCTTGAATGAACAGCTGAAGATAAATGCAGATGAAATCAGCGATAAGGATTTCATCGCTGTGTTCACGGAACTGTGGCCGTTCATCCAAGAGATGGATCATGCAGGGAATGGCCCCACCCAATTCGAAATATTGACGGCCATGGCGTTCTCTTATTTTAGCAAGAAAGAGGTAGATCTGGTCTTAATGGAAACCGGACTTGGAGGCAGGCTGGATACGACGAATGTCATCAAGCCGTTGCTTTCGATCATCACCTCGATTTCTTTGGAGCATACGAATATCCTCGGTGACACACTGGCGGAAATCGCTTCAGAGAAGGCAGGCATCATCAAAAGCGGGGCGCCGGTCATAAGCGGAGTGACGGCGAAAGAACCGGCAGACGTGATTGAAGAAAGGGCGCATGCAGTAGGTGCTCCGTATTACCAATTAGCCAGGGATTTTCAAATAAGGCATGTAAAGAAAAGAGAAGGCAGACAAAGCTTCTCGTTTACGCATGGGAATAGAACCATCGATCATATTGAAATGAACATGTTAGGCCAACATCAAATCGAGAACGCAGCATTGGCCATTGCTGCCGTCCTGATCGCCCTGGAACATATCGATGAAAAAAGCATCCGCAAGGGAATTGAGGAAGCGAAATGGGATGGCCGTTTTGAAAAAGTTTCCAAAGAGCGTTTGGTGATTTTGGATGGTGCTCATAATCCTGCGGGCATTCAGGTTCTTGTGGATACGCTGAAGTCACATTACCCTGAATATAACTACCGATTCGTTTTCAGCTCTTTTAAGGATAAAGATTATGCCAAGATGCTGCATGAACTTGAAAAAGATGCGCTTGAGATCATCATTACCGAATTCGGCCATGATCGGGCTGCGGATGCGCAGACGCTTTATGAAGCATCTCATCACGAGAATAAACAGCTAGTCAAGGATTGGCAGGCGGCCGTAACGGAAGGAAGACGGAAAATAGGGGATAAGGAGATTCTTATCATCACTGGTTCCCTGCATTTCCTTTCCCTTGTGAGGGCATTCCTTCAAGACTGACCAATTCGAATCGCGAGGGATCAAACATTGTTGGCGTGAAGGAGATATGGGGAGCAATGGAAAATAAAACGGGATATCCACTGCTTCCGTGAAGTTTTTTGTCAGCCAACTCCACGTATATTTGTTAAAATATGCTTATATATTGTTTCTAGATGCTAAATGAATCGTATCAAATCAAGAGGGAAAGGGAGATGTTTTGGAAGGGCAGACCTGAAGATGAAATACGGGGGGATGAATGACGATGAGGAACCGTAATGATTATCGTAAAAGAGATGTCCTGGCAAAGGCATGGGACATGCTGAAGAAGGATTTTATGCAGGTGGGGAAACAACCAATCTGGACGGTTCCCCTGTACATCTTACATAAATGATCGCTATCCATACTTATCTCCTCATAATAGGCTTGATTTTAGGCTCCTTTTTTAATGTCGTCGGTTTACATGTTCCAGTAGGTCACGCATTTGTAAACCGTCGCTCGGCCTGCCCATCCTGTGGGCGTACCTTGACACCCCTTGAGTTGATACCGGTCATTTCCTATATGCTGCAGGGCGGAAAATGCCGTGGCTGTAAAGCAAGGATTTCCCCCTTATATCCGGTCGTGGAAATGCTGACAGGCATATTATTTGCCTCAGCTCCGATATTCCTCGGCTGGTCGGGCGAGCTTCTTATTGGCTGGACATTGATTTCGTTATTCATGATCATTTTTGTCTCCGATGTGACCTATATGCTCATACCTGATAAAATACTGCTTTTCTTTATGTTGATTTTTATCATCCTGAGAGTGTCGTTCCCTTTGTCCCCGTGGTGGGATTCGATAGCCGGGTCGGCGATCGGCTTCAGTCTTCTGCTCCTGATCGCCGTGGTGAGCAAGGGGGGGATGGGCGGCGGTGATATCAAACTGTTTGCAGTGATCGGATTTGCATTGGGAACGAAGCTGGTCCTATTGTCCCTTCTTTTTGCTAGTTTTTATGGGGCGCTCTTTGGCATCATCGGGATGCTCAGCGGCGTACTAGACAAGAAAACCGTCATTCCTTTCGGTCCGTACATCGTTTTTGGAACATTGACGGCTTATTATTGGGGCGATTATATAGTGAGTTTGTATGCAAGCTTCCTAAGATGAGTGTAAAGGACCATTCTGGATAAGGGGGAATTTGTCAAAATACCCCTGGGTCAGCACAACTAGTGAATTTCCCCCATTTGCATACAGGGGAATATGGATGGCACGGAATTTGTAAGGCATGGGTATTGATGCGGCAATGAACCAGAAGTACCAGTGATCAAGAAGACCCTTGTAACCTAGTGGTCTGTAAAAGGGAAATTTGACGAAACCTATTAATGACAAGACGACAAAAGTCTTGTTATTTTTTTTGGGCACTATGATAGGATGGAAAAAATGATCAGGAGAGGAGGAATGAAAGTGGGCAAGTCAGGAAAAAGCAAAGGCGTCAAGATTAAAATAAATGGGGAAGAAAAAATATTTACCGATAAAGGCGGAATTGAAAGCGAAGAGGCAGCGAGCGAAGAGCAAGAGCAACAAGAAGAGAGTTTTGAATGGATCCTTCCTGATGAAACTAGCGAGAACAAGATCGTATTGGTCCCCACACCCCCAAAGAAAAAAATGCCGAAGCTTATAGGCTTTGGTGCCAGCTCGCGGAAAGGACCGGAAAGTAGGCCGCTTAAGACATTTTTGATTGCTGTCATTTGTGCGGTGTTTTTTGGTTCGATTCTTGGCTTGATTGCGGTTAAAACGATCACCAGGGAAAAAGCTGCGGTTCCATCAGTTGAAACCCCGATTTCAACGAAGGCCCCAGTGGAGGATAAAAAAGCGGCAGTGAAGGAAAATGGGACGCAGCTGAAGACATTCCTTGTGCAGGGCGGAGTGTTCAGCAGTGAGGATGCAGCCAGGCAGGTACAAAAGAAAATTTTGGGAAAACAGGTTCCCGCTGAAATTTTCAAACTGGAAGACAGCTATTATTTATTCCTGGGTTCGGCAGAGAGTTTAGCTTCAAGCAAGGAGCTGGCCTTATTCTTAAAGTCCTATGATGTCGATGTTTATTGGAAGGAAATCAATCTTGAAGCGGCTGGAAAAAGCGGGGAAGATGAAAAAAACCTCATCAAGATGAAGACGGTATATGCGTCACTAGCGGAAATATCCGCTGCCAAGCTTCGCGGTAAAGAAGCGACAGTTAACAGGGAAGTGCTGAAGAAAAACTTGAATGAATTGAAGGCGGCAAAAGTATCGGAAGAGTTAGCGAAAATGAATGCTGACCTATCTGCTGCGGCACAGTCGATTACCGAGTTCGAGAGTTCGAAAAAGGAAGACAAGCTGCTGCAGGCACAAGGAAGCCTTCTGGAATTTTTGTTGAATTACCAAAATACATCAAGTTAAGTGAAAAAAGGGAGCGATCCTACTGGACAAGCTCCCTGCCAAAAGCTGTCAGGTGACAGCTTTTTTATTTTCCGGGAAATACTTAACCGGATTTGTCGATTCGTAGTAAACAATAATTGTGGATTGGAAGATAATTTGATAGGATAGATATGTATCTCCCTATGTAAAGAAAGGTGACCTTTTAATTATGCAGCCATTGATTTTAGCTTCTTCATCACCACGTCGTAAAGAACTTCTGCAGTTTCTACAAATCCCCTTTGAAAGCATGAATTCCAATGTCGATGAAACGATTGATGATACCATGTGCCCGGATGCTGTTGTGAAAGAGCTTGCCTCGCGTAAGGCGAAAGCCATCGCAGCAAAATTTCAGGAACGCTGGGTAATCGGCTCGGACACGGTTGTCGTCCTTGATGGAAAGATATTAGGCAAGCCAACAAGCCGCGCGGATGGAAAGAGAATGCTGGAGATGCTATCAGGCCGGACACATGAGGTATATACGGGTGTTGCCATCTTATTCGGCAAGCATTGCAAAGTGTTCGCAGAAAAAACGGAAGTGACATTTTGGGAGCTGCCAGAAGCTGAAATCGAACGTTATCTGGATAGCGGGGAACCATTTGATAAAGCTGGCGGTTATGGGATACAAGGATACGGATCCCTGCTTGTCAAACAAATCAAAGGGGACTACTTCTCTGTCGTCGGGCTTCCGGTTTCAAGATTGGCCCGTGAGCTCAAAGCGTTTCAGGCGGACATGGGGTAAACGATTTCCGCTCTGGCATCTCCCTTTCGATGGGAGGAAGGATGTTTTGAGTGAAAAAATGTTAATACGGGATTACCCGAAAGAAGAGAGACCGCGCGAACGGTTTCTGCAAGACGGACCACAAAGCCTCTCCAACCAGGAGTTGCTCGCGCTGCTATTGAGGACGGGTACACGGGAAGAATCCGTACTTCAGCTAGCAGGCAGGCTCATCAATTCCGTCAAAGGCCTGCGTCCGTTAAAAGAAGCCTCTGTGGAAGAATTGACCGGGATCAAAGGAATAGGCGAAGCGAAGGCGATCCATATTCTTGCATCAGTTGAACTTGGCAGGAGAATGAACCAATTGAATGATCAAGACCGCTATGTGATTCGTTCTCCTGAAGATGGGGCTAATTACTGCATGGAAGAAATGCGGTTTTTGACCCAGGAACATTTCGTCTGCCTTTATTTGAATACGAAAAATCAAGTGCTCCAAAAAACAACAATCTTCATCGGCAGCCTCAATGCCTCGATCGTGCACCCGCGCGAGGTTTTTAAAGAAGCTTTCAGAAGGTCTGCCGCCTCTATCATCTGTCTTCATAACCACCCCTCCGGAGACCCCACTCCTAGCAGAGAAGATATTGAAGTGACGAAAAGATTAGCCGAATGTGGTAGAATTATCGGGATTGAAGTATTGGACCACATCATTATCGGGGAGCATAAATATGTTAGTTTGAAGGAAAAAGGTTATTTATGACACTATCAAAATTTTTGACGATACGATATAATATTGTTTATGATTTTTAAAAGAGGAAACTTTTTCAAAACTCTTATTGTCAAAAAACGACAAATTACATGTTGAACTTATAAAAAAAAGGCATTTTTGTTTACGAAAGGGAGATACCAATGTTTGGAATAGGCGCTAGAGATATAGGGATTGATTTAGGAACGGCTAACACGCTCGTATATGTTAAAGGAAAAGGGATCGCGGTTCGCGAACCATCCGTCGTAGCGGTGCAAACCGATACAAAGCAAATCGTTGCAGTCGGAAACGATGCGAAAAACATGATCGGCCGTACACCTGGAAACGTGGTTGCCCTCCGTCCGATGAAAGACGGCGTAATTGCCGATTATGAAACGACGGCTACCATGATGAAGTACTATATGAAAGAAGCTCAAAAGAAAGGTGTATTCGGCAACAAGCCATATGTCATGATTTGCGTTCCTTCTGGAATTACAGCTGTTGAGCAGCGTGCAGTGATTGATGCAGCCAGACAAGCGGGGGCACGTGATGCATATCCGATCGAAGAACCGTTTGCAGCAGCGATCGGTGCAGACCTTCCTGTTTGGGAGCCTACAGGCAGCATGGTCGTTGATATCGGCGGAGGAACGACGGAAGTGGCCATCATCTCCCTTGGGGGTATCGTAACAAGCCAATCCATCCGCATTGCTGGTGACGAAATGGATGATGCCATTATCGTTTACATACGCAAAAACTACAATTTGATGATCGGTGAGCGCACTGCAGAAGCGATTAAAATGGAAATTGGTTCTGCCGGTGACACAGAAGGCGTCGAAAACATGGAGATCCGCGGCCGTGACTTATTGACTGGTTTACCAAAGACGATCGAAATCACAGCTGATGAAATATCCAAAGCATTAAGCGATACAGTTTCTGCGATTGTGGATTCCGTGAAAAACACCCTGGAAAAAACACCGCCTGAATTGGCCGCAGACATCATGGACAGAGGCATCGTCCTGACCGGCGGAGGAGCTTTACTGCGCAATTTGGATAAAGTGATCAGTGAAGAGACGCAAATGCCGGTGATCATCGCCGAAAATCCGCTGGATTGTGTGGCAATCGGCACGGGGAAAGCGTTGGACCACATTCATTTATTCAAAACTAAATCAAGAGATTCCCGATAAGCATAACTTCTCAAATAGGAGCCGGCTCAACAAAAGGTTGCAATTTTGAGCCGGTTTTTCTTATGTTCAAGCTAGGTATGAACAGCACATGCAAGATTTATAAGATGAGTGAAGTGTAAAGATATTAAGATATGATATTAAGATATAGAGGTGCAATTACCATGCCACAGTTTTTTAATAAAAAGCTCCTTCTCTTGCTCGTTAGTATCATCGTTCTCGTGGCATTGATCGGTTTTTCCTTAAAGGAGAGAGAAGAGTTGACATGGCCGGAGCAATTCCTGAAAGATACGACAGGCTGGGTTGGGAATGTGTTTAATAAGCCAGTATCGGGTATAACAGGATTTGTAGGGGGCTTAAAGGACCTTCAGCATACATACGATGAAAACAAAAAATTGAAGGCCCGCCTGGATGAATACGTATTATTGAAAACCCAGGTACAGGATTTAAAAGAAGAAAATGATGAATTTCGCGATAACCTCAAAAAAGAAGATGACCTGCGGAAGTATTCATCGATTCAATCGACGGTCATCGGCCGTAATCCTGACCGTTGGAATGAAATGCTGACGATCAATAAAGGAAAGCGTAATGGGGTAGAAAAAAATATGGCCGTCATCAAGTCCAATGTGCTTGTAGGCAAGGTCAAATCCGCGACTGATTTCACGGCTTCGGTTCAGCTCTTAAGTTCGATCGATAAAGCCAACCGTGTTTCGGCCATCGTTCAAGGTGATGATAAAGCATACGGTTTGATTGAAGGATTCGATGATAAAAGGAACCTTTTGTTAATGAAACGGATTCCATATGATAAAAAAATCAAGAAGGATTCGACGGTCATCACTTCCGGTTATGGCGGGATCTTCCCAAAAGGCCTTTTGATCGGAAAAGTGGTTGATGTCAAAGTGGATCAATATGGATTGAACCAGACTGCCTATATTGAACCTGCCACGGATTTATACGATATAAATAATGTTATGGTCGTTCAGCGTGAAGATGGCGGGGTAGCGGATGAAAGTGATGGGGAGGATGAAGCTGAGTGAAACAATTCATCCTTTCTTTTATAGCCCTGATTTTTTTCGTTTTTGAAAGCATCTTCGCGCAGCTGTTTGCTGGAGATACCTTCGGGGACGATAAAATCCTCGTTCCCCATTTCATGATGATTTTTATCTTTTTCCTGACCATGTATGGTTCCAGGAAAATGGGCATGCTTTATGGAGCCATCCTTGGATTGACCTATGATGTCGTGTATACGGAAATCCTGGGAATCTATATGTTCCTGCTTCCTTTTCTTGCCTACTTGATTTCAAAATGCATGAAAATCCTGCAAAATAATATATTGATTGCCTGTCTGACGGCTTTTTTATTCACGGCCGTTTTGGAGCTGGTCATCTTTCAGATGAATACCATCCTTTCGTTCGCCGATATGCCATTCGGTGAATTCGCGGAGAGGAGATTGCTGCCGACCTTGTTATTGAATTTCGTATTCATTATCGTCAGCTGCTATCCTTTAAAGAGAATATTCGAAAAGCTTGATTTGCAAGGAGACGCGGAATAACGTTTCAATGTCCGAAGAGCAGGTCGGAATTGTCTTTTCTCTTTTCCGAGGACGTAGAAAAAGGAAAATTGTTTTCCTATGTCGAATTATATTTCATTGAGGTGAAACAAACGTCATGAATAAAAGAATTCAGCAAAATGTCATGATTAAGGGAACAAAAGACGGGTTTATGCTTCATCTCGATGATTCTTGCTCATTTTCCGAATTATTGAAAGAGTTAGAAGTGAAGCTTTCGGCAAACTATCAGTTTCAAGAAAATGACCCGTCCATTTCCGTTAAAGTACATACAGGGAACCGCTATCTTGATGAAAAACAAGAAGAAATGATTAAAGAGGTCATCCACAAAAAAAAGAAGCTTTTCGTAGATGAGATGATTTCGAATGTCCTGACAAAGGATGAAGCGAACCGCTGGAAAGACGAAAACCAAGTGACGACCGTGACCAAGGTGATAAGGTCTGGACAGGTTTTTGAAGTTCCCGGGGATTTACTCCTGATCGGGGATGTCAATCCTGATGGAACGGTACGTGCCGGTGGCAGCATATATGTAATGGGGCAGCTAAGGGGAATAGCCCATGCGGGTTACAAGGGGAATCATGAGGCCATAATAGCGGCCTCGGTCATGAAGCCTGCCCAGCTCCGCATTGCCGGACAAGTCAATTTATCTCCTGATGAATATACGAAATGGGGGCATGATCTGGAATGTGCCTTCATGGATGACGATGAAAATATCATTATTGACAAACTGCAAGTTTTAAAGAAATATAGACCTAATTTAAATAGATTAGAAGGGGGTCTCTAATCGTGGGAGAGGCAATAGTTATAACATCCGGTAAGGGTGGTGTCGGGAAAACGACCACCTCCGCCAACTTGGGAACATCTTTAGCTCTTCTAGGCAAAAAGGTTTGCTTGATTGATACGGATATCGGTCTGCGGAACTTGGATGTGATCATGGGGTTGGAAAACCGGATCATCTATGATTTGGTCGATGTGGTCGAAGGGCGCTGTAAGATACATCAAGCGCTTATAAAAGATAAACATTTCGAGGATTTGCTTTATTTGCTTCCGGCTCCGCAAAATAGTGATAAATCAGCGGTGAATGAAGAGCAGATGAAGAAACTCATCAGCGACTTGAAGCCGGACTACGATTATATCCTCATTGACTGCCCAGCAGGCATAGAGCAGGGCTTCAGGAATGCCATCGCCGGGGCAGACAAGGCGATCATCGTGACGACTGCCGAGAGACCCGCTGTCAGGGACGCAGACCGCATCATTGGTCTGCTGGAAAAAGAAGAGCAAATTGACCCGCCCCAATTGATCATCAACCGGATACGCGGCCATTTGCTTCATGAAGATGAAGAAATGGATATCGATGGCGTTACCAATTTTCTTAAAATCGATTTGATTGGCGTCATTCCTGACGATGACCAGGTCATTGTGGCAGCGAATAAAAAGGAACCAATTGCCTATAATCCAGACAATAGAGTCTCGCTTGCCTATCGGAACATAGCCCGCAGGATTCTTGGTGAATCCGTGCCTTTGTCGCCAATCGGCGGCGAACCGAAGGGATTCATGTCCAAATTGAAAAAGTTCTTTAGTGTGCGGTGAATTCTCTTTTCCGTGATTTGATTTGGATCGTCTGAAAAGTAATGGGCCAAGCCCTTGGAGTCAAACAAATTCAATGGAAGCGGGAGCATTTGATGCCCCGCTTTTTTTGCTTTTCGAATACATAAAAAAGGCAAGCCATAGTTTTTGGCTTGCCTTATCTATATGCAGATAGGTTATCCGCGTCTGCCGCCTCTGCCGCCGCGTTTCGATTCGGTGCTGCGTTTAAGAGTCGATAAATTTTCTTCACTAGTCTTTAAGAAGCGAACCATTTTATCTTCGAAATTTTCCTTTGGTTGGAAGTTCCCTTTTGAACGAAAATCTTTAGAACGGCTATCCCCTTGGCGTGGTGGGCGTTTGGTATAAGAAGAGGTTTGCCCTTCGGGTCTATCTATAGCCTTTTTGATGGACAAGGCAGTTTTTCCGTCTTTCTCACTAATCACTTTTACTTCGATTTGGTCGCCTACTTTAAGATGGTCATTGACGTCTTTTACATAGCTATCTGCTACCTCACTGATATGCACAAGACCTGTCGAGCCTCCTGGTAATTCTACAAATGCTCCAAAATTAGTGATACCTGTTACTTTACCTTGTACTTTGCTGCCTATTTCGATTGACATAAAAAAATGTTCCCCCTCAATAATGTTAAAACCACTTTATTATAACAAATTTCAGGGAACAATATCAATTGGATTTTTCCCTCATTTATCCGAATTCATCAATCGATGCGAAAATCCTTTGGATTTCATGGCTTTTCGCTCGATTTACAGGTGCGATATTTATTTTATTTCCAACATCTTTTCTCGGTCATAGTCTGGACAAGTTGCTCATACGCTGTAATATAGCGCTTTTTAGAGCAGGGGGGATCCTTTATGGATGATCGCAGGAAAGATATCCGCAATCGCATCGCCAAGAGACGTAAGGTTAATGAAAGTCCAGTTGGAAACGGCAGTTGGACGGAGATCAACAATGATGAATCGTATGGTGTTGATTCTTTTAACGGATATTCGGAAAAAGATCATCCGCTTTTCAGGAAAGAATATTTCTTCTTTAAAATACTTGTCAGTGTCTGCCTGTTCCTGATCATCGCGGTGATGTTCAAACATCCTTCGGCACGGCTGGATCCTGCCAGGAGCTTTGTCACGGAAAACATGAGCAAGGAATTCCAATTCGCTTCCATCTCCAATTGGTACGAAAATGCGTTTGGCAAACCGATCGCTTTTTTGCCGAAGGAAGCGGATAAGGAAACGGTTGACACGAAGGAAGGCTATGCGATGCCTGCCTCAGGCAAGATCACCCAAACTTTCGAGACGAACGGTGAGGGAATCATCCTGGAAACGAGCAAAGGCTCCAAGGTGGAGGCAGTCAATGAGGGCGTAGTCATTTTTGCCGGTGAAAAGGAGGGGATAGGGAAGACGGTCGTTATCCAGCATGCCAATCAAAGTGAATCCTGGTACGGACAGCTGAAAGAGATTGATGTGAAGCTGTACGAATTTGTTAAAAAGGGCAATGAAGTAGGACAGGTTACAGTCAGTGAAGACGGATCCAAGGGCAGGTTTTATTTAGCTATCAAAGAAAATGACGCTTTCGTCAATCCTAAAAAGGTGATTCAATTTGAGTGAATATGGGAAATTGCTGTTTAAGATCAGGGTGCATCCGACATTGTGGTTCGTGATTGGTGTTGCCATCCTCACTGCCCATTTCGTGGAAGTGCTGATGCTGCTGCTCATCGTCTTCATTCATGAAATGGGGCATGCCGTCTGTGCTCAGCGCTTTAAATGGCGGATAAAATCCATCCAGCTGCTTCCTTTCGGAGGGGCTGTCGAGACGGAGGAGTATGGCAATAAAAGCTTGAAGGAGGATTTGGCGGTTGTGCTTGCCGGTCCGCTTCAGCATGTTTGGCTTATTGGTGCAGCTTTTTTGCTCTATTTCTTTTCTTTTATTTCCCTTGAGCTGTATCAGCCCTTTTTGTATATGAACTTGATGCTGCTGGCGTTTAATTTGCTGCCGATTTGGCCCTTGGACGGGGGACGGCTGCTATTCATTGGTATTTCGCTTTATTGCACCTTTCTTGAAGCCCAGAAGCATACACTTCATTTTTCGGCAGCATTCGCTGTCGTGGCTTTTTTGACCTGGCTCATTCTTGATCCGCTCAATTTGAATATTTGGCTCATCGTCTTTTTCATCAGTCTCTCGCTCGTGATGGAATGGCGGCAGCGCTATTATGCATTTATCCGCTTCCTCCTGCAGCGCCATTACGGGCATACGAATGACTTGGCGAAATTGAAGCCCATTTTGGTGGATTCACAAGAACCGATTTATAAAGTGTTGGAGCTGTTTCAACGAGGGTGCAAACATCCCGTCATCATCATGAAAAACGGCAAGGAGAGCGGCTCATTGGATGAAACGGAAATCCTTCATGCTTATTTTTCCGAGAAAATGACCAATGGGAAAATCGGTGACCTATTATATTCTTATTAAATATGTTATCCTTTCTTCAAATTGAGGAGAGGATTTTTTTAATGAAAAAGATGATTGCCAACCTGGCTTCACGCGAAAAAAGAGTCGCCGTATTGGAGAATGAGGTACTACGCCAGCTTGTCATTACGCCTGATCACCACCGCAGTACGGTCGGTAACATTTATCTTGGGAAAGTGACGAAGGTATTGCCCGGTATGGATGCGGCCTTCATTGATTATGGGGCAGAGAAGAATGGCTTTTTGCATCGAGACGAGCTCCCTTCCTTCCAACTGACAAAAAACGGTGAAGGAAAAGCGGCCATCGGTCAATTTGTCCGTCAGGGAGAAAAGCTGCTCGTTCAGGTAAGCCGTGATGAGACAGGTACAAAAGGAGCTAAATTGACGGGGCTGATCGAGTTTTCCACAGAATCCCTCGTATACATACATGGAATCGATTATGTCGGCGTGTCCAAGAAATTCAAAAACGAGCACCTGCAAATGCAGTGGCGGGAAACAGCCCTGCAAAACAAAAATCCTGATGAGGGATTGATTGTACGCACCTCGATGGAGAACGAGAGTGAAACGGTCTTTCTGGAAAGGCTGACTTCATTGCGTGAGCGGTATCAAGGACTTGAAAGGAAGGCTGCCTCCCTCAAGGCTCCGGCACTGCTGCTTGCGAGGGATACGTTTTTGGAAATGATCATGAATGAAATGTCCCGAACGGCAGTCGGCCAGCTTGTCGTCGATGATTCAGCCGCCTGCCGCTCATTGAGTAAATGGGTACAGGAAAATGAGAAGGGATGGGAAATATCCCAGGCACCCGGTCCGCAAAATATTTTTTCCGAAGCGAATATGGAAGCGCAAGTGGAAAAATTGAGCAAGAAAATCGTTTGGCTTGATAATGGCGGTTATTTAATCTTTGAAGAAACGGAAGCATTCACGGTCATCGATGTCAATTCAGGCAAGTTCACCGGAAAAGTGGCCAAGGAGGCAACCTTGTTTGCCGTGAATCAGGCGGCGGCGAAAGAGATCGCCCGCCAGGTAAGGCTTAGGAATATCAGCGGAATCATTTTGATCGACTTCATCAATATGGCTCAATCGCGCCACGAGCAGGAAATCATCGATATCGTTAAAAAGGAGACGGCAAAGGATGAGAAGCGGGTACAGGTCATCGGCTTTACTGAACTGGGCATCCTCCAAGTGACAAGAAAGAGAACCTCGCCGTCTTTAAGCGAATTGATGACGGTTCCTTGCCCGGTTTGCAGTGGAAGCGGCAAAATCGAGAGCCCGGAAACCGTAGCCTTCCGGCTGGAGCGTGAACTGCTGGAGCACCGCAAGACCGATGATGAAGCGGTCTGGGTCGAGGCAAGTAAGGCGGTGGCGGACGTGCTGCTCGGTGAAAAAGAATCGTACAGGCAGACGTTGGAGGAATTGATCGGCAAAAGGGTATTCCTATCATTTATCCCCGGCTCCGTGAATGCCTATTCCATCAAGCGCTTCGGAAGCATGGAGGAAATCAGCGGCGCCATCGAATGACGGGAGAGAATTTCTACAAATATATTGACAGGCATTCCGGTTTCATGATAGGATTTTACTGTTATGTTTGTAGCACCCGTGCTACAACCGCTCAACAACAGGTCCCAAGCTTTTGCCTTTCAGGCAAGACGCCTGTGATTGGCGAGTCTGAGACATTCAAGGAGGTGCAAGTATGTACGCAATTATCGAAACTGGCGGTAAACAAATTAAAGTAGCAGCTGGCGAAGCGGTTTACATTGAAAAATTAAACGCAGAAGCAGGCGAAACTGTTACATTTGACAAAGTTTTATTCGTAGGTGGCGAAGACGTGAAAGTCGGTGCTCCACTAGTTGAAGGCGCTACTGTAACAGGTACTGTCGAAAAACAAGGGAAGCAAAAGAAAATCACTGTTTTCAAATACAAAGCGAAGAAAAACAATCGTAAAAAACAAGGTCATCGTCAACCATACACAAAAGTTGTTATCGAAGCAATCAACGCGTAAGGGCTGATTCTAGATGATTAAAGTTGTCTTTGATGCTCCGCAGGAACGAATCGCTTCGTTCACCTTAAGCGGACATGCTAATTTTGCTAAAAAAGGTTCCGATATCGTTTGTGCAGGTGTATCGGCTGTTTCCTTCGGGGCAGTCAATGCGATTATGTCCCTAACGGACGTGGAGCCTGAGATCGAGCAAGGCAAAGAAGGCGGCTATCTTCGCTGCACGATTCCGGGGAACCTTCCTCAGGAATCGGAGGAGAAGGTCCAGCTGCTTTTGAACGGCATGCTCGTATCGCTGCAAACCATCGAGCGTGATTATGGTAAATACATGAAAATTATCCTCAGCCAATAGGAGGTGGAACAAATGTTAAGATTAAATCTTCAGTTCTTCGCTTCGAAAAAAGGAGTAGGTTCTACAAAGAACGGACGTGACTCTCAATCTAAGCGTCTTGGCGCTAAACGTGCAGATGGTCAATTCGTATCTGGTGGTTCTATCCTTTACCGTCAACGCGGAACGAAAATCTATCCTGGTGAGAACGTAGGCCGTGGTGGAGACGATACTCTATACGCTAAAGTAGACGGTGTTGTTAAATTCGAACGTTTCGGACGTGACCGTAAAAAAGTAAGCGTATATCCAGTTGCACAAGAAGCATAATTGGCATCTTTGAACAGAGGCTGACTCAAAAGGGTCTGATTCCTTCTACGAGACACTATATACCGCGTCATTTTTAATAATGGTAGGGCGATATAGTGAAGAAGGGGTCCGGCCCTTTATTTATACTATGGTTCGATGAATAACCAGCTTTTGCAGGAGACTTTAGTCATCAGTATAAGGAAAACAACCTCTGACTTACAAAAGGCTCGCCAACCGGCGGGCTTTCTTACACTTTCAGGGGAACAACCGCATTACTCATTCACCCCGTTTGGTTCATCCGGATGGACAGTCTAATTCAACAATACCATCTCCGATTGGTGCTAAGATAAGGCCCATTCTCTTTTCTAGTTCAAATGGCTCTACCATCGTCCAAAGAACTCAGGGTGTGTGGCTGTATTTTTTGGACGGGGGCTTCATGTGAAGGCATGTGAATCGAGCTTCATTTCCTGTTTGTTGTTTTTTTGTTATACTGTAAAATGGAAGTATTCAACATGATAGAGCCGAAAAAAGTTTCTTTATCATAATTGAAGGTGTTAATAATGGATAAAAATTGGACGACTATTGAAACCCTGCGTCAAACCAGGCATGATTGGCTGAATAAAATTCAAATCATCAAAGGCAATCTTGAGCTGAACAGAATTGACCGTGTCAAGGGCATCATTGATGAAATCATTATTGAAACCCAGAATGAAGCACGTCTGTCCAGCTTGAATTTACCGAAATTCACCGAAATGCTGCTGACTTCCAATTGGAATAACGGATCATTTTGTTGCGAATATGAAATCATCGATGTTTTTGAAGGATCTGCCGAGGTGGATGAGCTGATGTATCGCTGGACGACCGATTACTTTTCCATATTGGATAAGAGTCTGGACCCGGCTTTTGAAAACGTACTGTCTGTTTCCATAGGTGAAAAAGAAATGAGCAACATGCGCTGTTCCTTTCATTTGCAAGGCAGGATCATTGACCAACCAGCAGTGATCGAGTTTTTGGAACGGTCGCTAACGGCTGGGCAAACGATCGAATTGTGCGAATGTAATGAGGATGAAATGTTTTTTAAGATGAATATTATTTTTTAGAGAAGTATACAGCAAGAATTGACTTGCAGAAAACAAGGAAGTGATAGCATGTTTGTCGATCAAACGAAAGTCTATATAAAAGGCGGAGACGGTGGTAACGGGATAGTTGCTTATCGTCGCGAGAAATTCATACCAAAAGGCGGACCTGCAGGCGGAGATGGCGGTAATGGCGCCAATGTCGTTTTTGAAGTGGAAGAGGGCTTGCGTACGTTAATGGATTTCCGCTATCAACGTCACTTTAAGGCTCCGCGGGGTGAGCATGGCATGTCCAAAAACATGCATGGAGCGGCCGCAAAAGATATGGTCATCAAGGTTCCGCCAGGCACGGTTGTCATTGATGAAAAAACGAAGGAAGTCATTGCTGATTTAGTTGAGCACGGGCAGCGCGCCATCATTGCCAAGGGTGGACGAGGAGGCAGGGGGAATTCCCGTTTTGCTACACCTGCCAACCCTGCTCCTGAAATCGCCGAGAACGGGGAACCTGGCCAGGAACGCGATATCATCATGGAGTTGAAGCTGTTGGCTGATGTCGGTTTGGTCGGTTTCCCTAGTGTGGGGAAATCCACTTTGCTTTCAGTCGTTTCCGCAGCAAGACCTAAAATTGCCGAATACCATTTCACCACGATCGTCCCTAACCTCGGAATGGTGGAAACGGAGGATCACCGCAGTTTCGTCATGGCCGATTTGCCTGGTCTGATTGAAGGGGCTTCCGAAGGAGTCGGCCTCGGCCATCAATTCCTGCGCCATATTGAAAGAACGAGGGTAATCGTTCATGTAATCGATATGTCCGGACTTGAAGGCAGGGATCCATATGAAGACTACCTAACGATCAATAAAGAACTGGAAGAATACAACCTGCGCTTGACCGAGCGTCCGCAAATCATCGTTGCAAGTAAAATGGATATGCCGGACTCTGCAGAAAATCTTGCGGCATTCAAGGAAAAGCTGGAAGAAGACTACCCTGTCTTCCCGATTTCTGCAGTGACGCGTGACGGTATTCGTGAGCTTCTTTATGCAATTGCCGATAAAATCGAAGAAACACCTGAGTTCCCTCTTGATCATGAAGAAGAAAATACGGGAATCCACCGTGTTCTTTATAAACATACATCACAGTCGGATGAGTTCAACATTGAACGCGAATCCGATGGCAGCTTTGCCGTATCAGGATTCAAGATCGAGCGTCTATTCAAAATGACGGACTTCACCCGTGAAGAGTCGATCCGTCGTTTCGCCAGGCAGCTTCGTTCATTTGGAGTCGACGAAGGCCTTCGTCAAAGAGGTGCCACAAACGGCGATATCGTCCGTATCCTTGAATATGAATTTGAATTTGTTGATTGATTAGATGCCATGATGGCAGGCAAAAGGAGGCGTGCAGAGTTTGAATAAGGCCGATCAGAAGTTTTTCCTCGTTCGAGAGGATGTCCTTCCCGAAGCGATGAAAAAAACGCTGGATGCAAAAGAAATGATTGAACGGGGAAAAGCGGAATCAGTATGGGAAGCCGTACAGAGGGTGGACCTAAGCAGGAGCGCTTTTTACAAATACCGGGACACGGTGTTTCCGTTTCATACCGTTGTCAAAGAAAAACTGATTACCCTGTTCTTCTATCTTGAAGATCGGTCCGGTACTCTATCGGAGCTATTACGGCTCGTCGCATCATCCGGCTGCAACATCATGACCATCCATCAAACGATTCCTTTGCAGGGCCGCGCAAATGTCACCCTGTCCCTCAACACGGGAGGAATGACGATGGATATCAATGAACTGCTTACAAAACTGCGTAAAATGGAGTTCGTCGAAAAAGTCGAAATCATTGGGAATGGCGCATGAAAAACAGCCTGTACATATTATATGTACAGGCTGTTTTTTTATAAGTGGCGATTAACTATTGTAAAAAATCTGAAAATGGCATAACATATACAATAGATTTTCCGTGAAAGGGAGTTTATAATATGACATCAAAAATCGCATTTCTAGGGCCAAAAGCAACGTTCACGGATTTAGCTGTTTCACGACTATTTCCTAATGACATAAAGATACCGATGAACACGATTCCCGACTGCCTTGATGCTGTCCGAGACGGCGAAGTGAATCACACGCTCGTCCCCATCGAGAATGCATTGGAGGGCTCGGTCAATATAACGATGGATTACCTGGTCCATGAAGTCACATTACCGATAAAGGGGGAAGTGACGATTCCGATCCAGCAGCATTATATGGTGCATCCGGATCATGCGTATCCCGGTTTCAAACCGGACATGGTATATTCGCATTCCCATGCCATTGCCCAATGCCGCAAATTTCTACATAAAGATTTGAGGGGCATTCCATATGAGTATGTGACGTCGACCGCAGCTGCCGCGAAGATGGTGATGGAGAACCCTGACATCAACATTGCTGCCATTGCCAATGATATGGCTGCAGCGGAGTATGGACTGACGATCGTGAAGCACAATATCCATGATTACGAACATAATCATACGAAGTTCGTCGTCGTATCGAACAGTGAAGTGGACTATGCCGGGCATTTGACGGTTGAAGGAGATGCGAAGACGACCTTGATGGTCCAGCTTCCTGCCGACCACTCGGGGCAACTGCATCAAGTGCTTTCCGCTTTCTCCTGGAGGAAGCTGAACCTCTCCAAGATCGAATCAAGACCGATGAAAACCGGCCTTGGCCATTACTTTTTCATCATTGACGTTGAAATGGCCCTTGACGAAGTCCTCATCCCGGGTGCCATATCCGAATTGGAGGCCCTTGGCTGCACGGTTTCGGTCATGGGAAGCTATTCATGCTTTAAAGTAAGAAGCGGTGTGGTGCAGCGTTGATTTCCTGTCGGAATGACTTGTTGCGAAGGGTGCATACCTTTTCCGCAGTAGCAAAAGGGTACAGCCTAGCGCGGCGGGTCATGGAATGAGGTAGGAATATAATGATCATGATTGAGACGGCGCCCCGGAGCTTATCCGGGGCTTTTTTTTTGTGGGAGGACGCCGGTTTGAAAAGGCTGAATGTACTCACCATTCTTGCTGAACTCGTATACAATGGGTAGGCGAACGGCAAAATCGATAAAAAAGAATACATACCTACAAGACGAAAGGAACAGCGGTACTTTTTCATGGCAGGGTGAGTATTAAAAATGCATGGAGCGGGTGGTGTTCAGTAGAGATGGATAATCAATTCAAGGAAACTTTCGGTTCTTGGACGCAAGCGATAGGGACGGTCATTTCTGCTGTTGGAGGAACACCATCGAAAGTGTTCGATGAGGATTTTCGCAAAAACCTGGACTTGATCGGCAATGAACTTCAAGCGACAGGAAATGCGATATTGGCGGATGCGGAAGAAACATGGTCACTAGATAAATTCGGCAATCAAATACAGGCAATCGGCAATTCGACTGTCATATTAGGCTTGGTCATTGACTTCGATGAGGTGACGAAGCAGGAATTGATCATCAAAGGCAACCTGATTCAGGCGTTAGGCGGGGGAACAGCGGTGGCGGGTGCATACGAAAATCCTGATGAACCTGAACAGGCCTTGAATGTCACCGGGAATATTTTGCAGGCGATCGGGAATTCGATGCAGGCGATTGGTGGAATTAGCGAACTAAGAAATAGCATCCTTGAAAAAGATCAGGAAAATGATGAAGGTGAAAAACAAGAAAACGATGAAGGCAAACAAGAAGAGAACGAGGAGGGAAAACAAAAATATCAATATCCTGATTTAGACGAAAAGCAGACAGATGCTGAATTAATACAGACGATGGGGGGCTGGATACAAGCGGTCGGTTCCGTCCTCAACCTCATCGGCCAATTGAGAAGCAACAATGAAAGCCAATCAGACCAAGACAGCTCCAATGAAAGCCATTCGGATCAGCAGCAAGTATAGATAGTCAGACAAGAAAAAACCCCTCCGGATAAGATGGGGTTCGTTCAGTCAATCAACCAATATGCCGGCGTCCTTTAGTGCCTCCTCCGCCTCGTCAAGCAGTTCCTCGGAAGATGCGCTCAGTGTATGGAGATGGATGCCGCTCGTTAGCTCCGATAAAAAGGAAGCATTCGTGGCAGATACCCTTGAGAGGAATTGCTGGACTTCCTTACGGCTGCTGACCATGATGGAAGCCGTAAGGTCACCGTATACAGGGTGCTCGATTTTGACATCCTTCACCGTGATGCCGATATCCACGAGCAGATATAGCTCTTCCTGCGTCCGGGAAGGATCGTGCTGGCAAGCGATGATCCTTTCGGGCTTTTTTGTGCTTTCGGTTGGTAAGAACATATAGCCTTGGCTCGTGGCAATGATCGGTTCATTCCGTGCTTTCAGAAGCGTTATATCGCCAACGATGACTTGGCGGCTTACATTCGTCATTTGCGAAAGTTCGCTGCCAGTAACGGGCTCTGGGCTTGTTTGCAATATATGTAAAAGTTTCGTCCGTCTTTCTTCCCCGAGTAATTTCTTTCTTTCCATCATTCATTCACCTCTTTATGATAAACATTCTACCATAGAATGGCCGATCTTATCGAATGGCAGCCACTCCTTCGAGGCAGTCTGCCAATTTGTGAATATCATCTGCAGTGGTATGTTTTCCAAAGGAAAGGCGGACGAATTGATGGGCTTCTTCTTCGCTTTTCCCGATTGCCATCATGGTTTTGGATGGCTCCTGTTTACCGATCTGACAGGCGCTCCCCGTCGATACCGCGAAGCCCTTCCTGTTTAATTCGAGCATGATGTACTGCCCTTGCAAACCCGCGAAGGTCAGAGCGAGGATGTGCGGCAATTGCTCAGTTTTCGCTTCGATGATTTGAAAGTCGACCTTTCTTTCCGTTAGTTGCTGAATCAATTGAATCCTAAGCATGAAAATCCGCCTATGCTCATTTTTGATGATATCTCCTAAATTTTTGGCAGCTGTCACGAAGGAGGCTATACTTGGGACATCCACCGTACCAGGACGGAATCCAGATTCATGCGTGACATTCGGAATCAAAGCCTTTAAATGCTCGATGGCTGGGAAAATCGCGGCCCCGATCCCTTTTGGTCCATAAACTTTATGGCTGGAAATGGACATTCCATCACATAAAGCGGATAACCCATCCAGTGGCAACTTTGCAAATGATTGAACACAATCGACATGCAAAAAGGCTTGATGTTCCCGAACGATTCTGCTTATTTGCTCAATTGGCTGAATGACACCTATTTCAGAATTCACATGCTGGACAATGACCATGCAGGTTTTCTCCGACAGAGCCCCCCTCAGGTGTTCGATATCGATGAGGCCATCTTCCAAATGCCGTAAATACGTCACCTCGTATCCGGATTGTTCAAGCTTGCAGATATAGTTGACAATCGATGCATGCTCGGTCCGGCTTACAATCAAATGGTTCTGCCAAGCTGGTTTTGAAGCGATAAATGTATCGATTACAAGCATATTGCTTTCCGAACCGCCGCTCGTGAAGATGATGCCTTCTTTTTTTATATTCAGCATGTCTGCCAGTTGCTGTCGTGACATATCCAATAAACGTGCACTATCAGAGCCAATATCATGCAAACTGCTTGCGTTCCCGAAAAACCTCCGGGAGGCTTGGCTGAACACGTCGATCGCTTCTTCATCCATCGGCGTAGTGGCCGCATAGTCCAAATAGATCACAAAATCACTTCCATCCTTCATTCTAAAAAACTCTTGATAATAGTTTAATAATATGTAAATATAGTTGTCAAGACACCTGTCGTAAACAGGAGGTATATAATCATGGTTAGAACGGAAGTCATCGTGATAGGCAGTGGTATTGCAGCCTTGAAAACGGTATTGGAAGCAAGTGACCAAAAATATGTGATACTCATCACAAAATCAGAGCTTCGTCATAGTAATTCCTACTTGGCGCAAGGAGGAATTGCCGCGGCACTATCCGATCAGGATGGGGTATCCTTACATAAAAAAGATACGCTGGCTGCCGGCCAGCACCATAACAAAGTGAAGGCAGTGGAAAAACTTGTCGAGGAAGCCCCTTTGGCGATCTCTGAACTTATCCAGTCCGGTATGCAATTTGACCGAAATCATGACGGCAGCCTGATGTTTGGCATGGAGGGTGCCCATAGTGAAAGGAGAATCCTTCATTGTCACGGCGATGGTACAGGAAAGTACATGATGGAACACCTAATAGAATGCTTGAAACGCTCGAAGGTTCAGGTAATCGAGAATGAGGCCGCGGTGGAGTTGATCATCGGTGAAGATGAATCTTGCATCGGCGTCAAGACCCTTGATAGGTCAGGGAAACTGGCTGTCTATCATTCTGAGCAGACGGTTCTGGCAACGGGTGGATGCGGTTCGCTATACCGTTTTACCTCTAATTCACAAACGGTTTCAGGTGATGGAATCGCGCTTGCGTTCAAGGCGGGGGCGAAGGTTCGTGATATGGAATTCATCCAGTTCCATCCGACTCTGCTTTTTGTGAATAACAAAGCCGAGGGTCTTATTTCGGAAGCGGTCCGTGGTGACGGCGCCATATTAGTGAATGAAGATGGAATGCCGATCATGCAGGGTGTACATCGGTTGAAGGATCTTGCCCCGAGGCATATTGTCGCACAGACGATCTTTTCTTATTTACAGCGCGGTGAAAAGGTATTTTTGGATATTTCGATGATCAAGGATTTTAAAAAGCGATTCCCGACGGTGAGCTCATTATGTGAGAAAAGCGGGGTGAATCTCCAGTTCGGAAAGATCCCGGTTGCACCTGGGAACCACTTTTTAATGGGAGGAATCGAAGTGGATGAGTGGGGGAGAACCTCTGTCCCTTCTTTATTTGCAGTCGGTGAGGTGGCCTGCACAGGTGTGCATGGTGCGAACCGACTGGCAAGCAATTCTCTTCTCGAAGGGCTGGTTTTTGGCAAGAGCCTTGGTGATATGCTCGCTCATACGCAAGCAAGGGAGCTGCCAAAAGAAAAAGAGCGGTCCCAATGTTCCTGCCATGTTGCTTCTTTACCTGGTTTACGGGCATTGAAGGAAAAATTGATGAATGAAGCGGGCATCGTCCGGACGGAAGCGGGGTTAATTCGTTTGAAGCATTATCTCGAGGCTTTTCACATCGAAAACCTTCTCCATATGAAAGTTACCGGACGATCACTAACAGAAATCACCAAAGCTAACGCCATTATCGTAGCTTGGCTGATTGCCGAATCGGCGTTGACTAGAACGGAAAGCAGGGGCGGTCATTACCGCAGTGATTATCCAAGCGAAGATGACTCCCTATGGCTTGGAAAATCGGTCATCCTTGCATGCCAAGACGTGAAAAACAGAGTGAAGGGGAGACGACAGTATGAACATATTGAAGCTTAAGCGAATGCTGGAGCATTTTTTGATCGAGGACATCGGGGAATGTGATGTAACGAGTGATACGATTTTCGGTCAGTCAAAGCAGGGGGCGTTGACATTCATTGCAAAAGAGGGCGGGGTTTTTAGCGGAAGCGACGTCATCAGGACAGGGTTTGCCTTGTTGGATAACCAAATCGAGGTGACCCTCCATGTCCGGGATGGTGAAGTGTTTGAAACGGGTCAAAAGCTTGCACGGATGACAGGCAATATGGCTTTGCTGTTAAAAGGGGAACGGGTTGTTTTGAACTTGGTGCAGCGCATGTCGGGAATAGCCACGCTTGCTCATGAAGCGACGATGATCTTGGCGGGGACGAAGACAAGGGCATGTGATACAAGGAAAACCACCCCTGGCCTGCGGATGCTTGAAAAATACGCGGTCCGCTCAGGCGGTGCCTTCAATCATCGAAATGGTTTGTATGACGCCGTCATGATCAAAGATAATCATATTGCTTTCGCAGGTTCGATTACCGAAGCGGTTCAGGCGGTCAAAGCAAAACTGGGGCATACATGTAAGGTGGAGGTGGAAACGGAATCATTGGAACAGGTCCTTGAGGCTGTGGAAGCCGGTGCGGATATCATCATGTTCGATAACAGGAGTCCTGACGAAATCAAGCAATGGATCAAATCGGTTCCTGACCATATCATAACGGAAGCTTCAGGAGGAATTACGCTGGGCAAGTTAGCGACATATCGCGAAACGGGAGTGGATTACATTTCGTTGGGCTGTCTGACGCACAGCGTCCGGGCTCTTGATATCAGTGCAAAAGTTACAGAACGTGAGGGGGTATTGAAATGAATATACTGGAGATGGCTGGCACGGCAAGGAATGTCCTGCCTGAAAAGTACAAAACGATGACAGTGGAGGATATGGAAAAAACGGTACTAGGCATAAAAAGGCGCTTAGGTAACCGTCTTTATATACCTGGTCATCATTATCAACGGGAGGAAGTGATCCGGTTTTCCGATGTAACGGGAGATTCACTTCAGTTGGCCCAGCTTTCCGCCCAAAATCGTGAAGCGGATTATATCGTGTTTTGCGGTGTGCATTTCATGGCCGAAACGGCCGATATTTTGACAGAAGAAGGGCAGACCGTCATTCTGCCTGACATGCGTGCAGGCTGTTCGATGGCAGATATGGCTGATATCGATCAAACGGAACGGGCCTGGACAAAGCTTCAGGAATTATTTGGAGATTCTATCCTTCCGCTTACTTACGTTAATTCGACAGCGGCCATCAAAGCATTTGTGGGGAAGAATGGCGGAGCTACGGTCACATCTTCCAATGCACAAGAGATGGTCTCATGGGCCCTTAAGCAAAAAGAACGGATCCTGTTTCTCCCCGATCAGCACCTTGGCCGGAATACAGCCTTTGATATTGGCATTCCGTTGGAGGAAATGGCTGTTTGGGATCCTCACAAGGAGGAACTGATCCATGAAGGTGAACGAAAGGATCTGAAGGTGCTGCTATGGAAAGGGCATTGTTCGGTCCATGAAAATTTCACGACGGCGAATATTGAAGCACTTAGGAAAGAGCAGCCTGCCATGAATATCATCGTCCATCCGGAATGCCGCCGGGAAGTGGTTGCCATGTCGGATTATGCCGGTTCCACATCTTATATCATTGATATGATTGAAAAGGCACAAGCGGGAAGCTCTTGGGCAATCGGCACGGAAATGAACCTTGTCAAGCGACTAATCGCCAATAATCCAGACAAGCAAATCATCTCCCTAAATCCGAATATGTGCCCATGCCTTACGATGAACCGGATAGATTTACCGCATCTGCTATGGGCTCTTGAATCAATCGAAGCAGATCAAATCATCAACCCGATAAAAGTGGAAAAGAAAATTGCGGCTGATGCGATCCTTGCTTTAAATCGAATGCTTGAACGGGCCTGAAATCGCCTGTCTATCTCCAGGCTTATTGGACATTGGAAAAAGGGGGCCCTTGAAGCCCCCTTTTTATGTATTGCCTTTATTTGATTGCCACTAAAGATTTTTCGCTTCAAATGTATTGCCTTCATTCATATTTCCGGATTCGAACCCCTTATTGAACCAACGTTTTCGCTGTTCGGACGTACCGTGTGTGAAGCTGTCGGGAACTGCGTAGCCTTGTGCTTTTTTCTGGATGGAGTCATCCCCGACGCCGCTGGCTGCATTCAAAGCCTCATCAAGATCGCCTTTCTCAAGTAAATTCTCCCCCTGGACATGATGCGCCCACACCCCAGCTAAATAATCGGCCTGCAATTCAAGGCGGACAGAATATTTATTATATTCGGTTTCACTAACCTTGGAACGATCCGGCATAACCTTTTCCGTTGTTCCCAATAATGTCTGGACGTGGTGCCCGACTTCATGAGCAATCACATAGGCCATGGCAAAATCCCCTGGTGCCTGGAATTCTTCCTTTAACTCCTGATAAAAACTGAGATCGATATATAGCTTCTTATCGCCTGGACAATAAAACGGTCCCACTGATGAACCTGCGATCCCGCATGCCGATTGCACACTTCCTGAGTACAGGACAAGAGTCGGTTCTTCATAATTCAGGCCGTTTTCCCGGAATTCCTCAGTCCAGACCCGCTCCGTATCTGCCAGGACGACCGACACAAACTGTGCAAGTTCCTTTTCTTCATCACTTTCCACATAAGTGCCGCCGCTTTCAGGATCAGGTGAAGTCAAGCCGCCCAGTAAATCGCTTGGGTTGCCTCCAAGTAGCGTAACGATCAAGACGATGATTAAGCCGACCCCGCCACCGATGCCTGCCATCCCTTTGCCGCTCATTCCCCTTTTGTCCTCGACATTCGAACTGCCCTGACGTCCCTTCCATTTCATTAACATTCCTCCCAGTAAAAATATAAGTGCCAGGTATAGCTTAAGCCATCTACTTTCTTATACCCGGAATTACTTGAATTTAGACTGGACCTTAAAGAAAGACGGCTTAGGAAGAAGGGGTGAACTGTTTTTCGTGCTTATTTCTTCGCCGAGAAAGTGGGCATCGGTGCGCCTAAATCATTGATCCAATCATAAAAGGCCATTTTGAAGCATAAGTTTTCATGATAAAAATAATAGCAATTCACCCACTACATCATAGTATATATGGACATATGCACAGGAGGGGTTATCAGCGTGAAAATTCATATAGTCCAAAAAGGCGATACACTTTGGAAACTCGCCAAAAAATACGGCGTCAGTTTTGAAGAACTTAAAAAAGTGAACGCTCAATTAAGCAACCCGGACATGATGATGCCGGGAATGAAAATTAAAATACCAGGGACAACCGGAGCAGTAATAAAAGAAACGATCAAACCCAACATTCATATGGGAGTGAAAGAATCCCAGATTCAACAGTATCCAGCTCAGCCGGCACCTATGAAAGAGCAGCAAATGATGCAACCGCCAGTCAAAGAACAGCAGAAGTATCAGCCACCGATGAAAGAACAGCCAAAGTACCAGCCACCGATGAAGGAACAGCCAAAGTATCAGCCACCAATGAAAGAACAGCCAAAGTACCAGCCACCGATGAAGGAACAGCCAAAGTACCAGCCACCGATGAAAGAACAGCCAAAGTACCAGCCACCGATGAAGGAACAGCCAAAGTATCAACCACCGATGAAAGAACAGCCAAAGCCAATCGTGAAAGAAAAGCAAATAATCGTTCCAAAAGAAGTCCAGGTACCGACACCAGTGATTCCTGAGGTCGATATCAATAATTATTATATGGTCAACATGACCAATATGAGTGTGCAAAAGCCCCCTGCACCGCCGCCATTACCGAAGAAAGAAGAGCCGGTCGCTAAAAAGAAAAAGAAGAAGAAGCCAGACGTATCGCCAAGTCAGGAATATTGTGAGCCTGTGGATGATTGCATTCCAATGACGCCAATCATGCCAGGAACCGGCTATAACATGCAGCCTCCGCCATGGGCGCATATGCCGATGCAGGGGATGCAAGCCCCTTATCATGGCGGCTATGGGAACCAGGAAACACAAGGCTATCAAATGATGGATGAAAGCTCCGAGATCTGGGGGGAATCTCCTGACATGCAATCGATGGGGCCGCAAGGGTATGTTCAAGGTGCAAGCATGAATCCATACAATCAGCAACAACACTATCCATATCAAGCATCTGCGCCGATGCCGCACCATTTTTATGGAGGGATGGGCCAGCAGCATCAAGTAGCGGGCTCATATATGCAACAAGACCATGAGTCACCAAGCGAATCGCCATACAATCATCATAATCACCCGCAACAGTCTGAAGATGAAGAAGATTGTGGCTGTAATAAGGGGTTGCTTGGAACGTATGGGCCGGAAGTGAAGGGGCAGTATCAACCTGGTCAATCAATGAACGCCTATGAGCATCACCATCCTGATTATCATCAATATCAATCCGATCAATCACAGCCCCATTACCATGATCCGAATTTAGGGGCCTATCCACAGATGGGCAATCCGATGCAATATCAATATGAAACAGAGTCAGCTGAATCAGATCAAGCCCAACAATATCAACCCTTCGTAATGCCAGGCCAAAACGGAGGCCAGCCCGGCATGATGATGGGAGGTCAAAATGGAGGTCAGCCCGGCATGATGATGGGAGGCCAAAACGGAGGTCAGCCCGGCATGATGATGGGAGGCCAAAATGGAGGCCAGCCTGGCATGATGATGGGAGGCCAAAACGGAGGCCAACCTGGCATGATGATGGGAGGCCAAAATGGAGGCCAGCCTGGCATGATGATGGGAGGCCAAAATGGAGGTCAGCCCGGCATGATGGGAGGCCAAAATGGAGGTCAGCCTGGCATGATGATGGGGGGCCAAAATGGAGGCCAGCCTGGCATGGTGATGGGAGGCCAAAATGGAGGCCAGCCTGGCATGATGGGAGGCCAAAACGGAGGCCAGCCTGGCATGATGGGAGGCCAAAACGGAGGTCAGCCTGGCATGATGGGAGGCCAAAATGGAGGTCAGCCTGGCATGATGGGAGGCCAAAACGGAGGCCAGCCTGGCATGATGGGAGGCCAAAACGGAGGCCAGCCTGGCATGATGGGAGGCCAAAATGGAGGTCAGCCTGGCATGATGGGAGGCCAAAATGGAGGCCAGCCTGGCATGATGGGAGGCCAAAACGGAGGCCAGCCCTGGATGATGGGAGGCCAAAACGGAGGTCAGCCTGGCATGATGGGAGGCCAAAATGGAGGTCAGCCCGGCATGATGGGAGGCCAAAATGGAGGTCAGCCTGGCATGATGGGAGGCCAAAATGGAGGTCAGCCTGGCATGATGGGCGGTCAAAACGGAGGCCAGCCTGGCATGATGGGAGGCCAAAATGGAGGTCAGCCCTGGATGATGGGCGGCCAAAACGGAGGTCAGCCCGGCATGATGATGGGAGGCCAAAATGGAGGTCGGCCCGGCATGATGCGCGGTCAGCTTGGCGGACATCCGGAAGCAATGTTACCTGGACAAATGGGTGGCCAACCAGGCCAATTCGGGGGCGTTCGTGCGCCTGAAACATTTGGGATCCCGACATATGTAGATGAAAGCGATGACTACTAATTATCATGGAGACAGTGTTTTTAACACTCGTCTCCTCTCTTATTTAAATCGTAAGCCAAAGAGTGTCCATCATCTTCAAAGCAGTGTTTATTTAATTACTTTTGGAAAGGGCGATCCATTGATCCTTAAAGGATTCGACAGTTTTGAAAAGTGGGATCGGCAACGAGAATTGACAACTTTGTTAAGGCAAAAGGGATTTGATCAAACGTATTATATCCACCAGAATTTAATGCCTTTTCAATTCAAAGGGAAATGGTATGGCAGTATGGACTATTTTCCACCTAACAAGAAGAAATTTCGCTTTTCCCATCATAAGGACCGCTTGGAGGGGATAAAGTTATTGGAAAGTTTCCATGATGTATCTGAAAACCTTTCAGTAAAAGCTCCTATATTCGATCAAGCAAAAAAATGGAGGGAACGGCTATCTCTATTTAAAAAGAATTTTACTTATGTTCGTCAATATGTTTCAGAAGATATCGTCAAGGAATGGATAAGATGGGGGGAGTGGGCATTAGAGGGATTCGAAAAAAACCAGTCTTTATGGAATCAAGAGAAAAAAGTCATCATCCATGGAGATTGTGCCCACCATAATTTCTTGCGCAAAGCAGACGGCACATTGACTTTGATTGATTTTGACTTGATGGCGATTGCTCCGCGGTGCATTGATTATTTACAATACGCAAACCGGATATCCCATCATTTAGGTGATGCGGCAACGGACCTGTGGCAAGTGCCGCAGCTGCAAAAATATGAGTCAGACCTCGCCTTTTTATTTGCTTTAACCTATCCGACGGATATTTTCCGAGAGTGGAACCGCCTTAATAAAAGCTCATCCCAGTTACATTCCGTCTGGAAACTGACTGTAGAAGGTTTTTCGGAGCGGATGGAAATGAATGAAAAGTTGGCGAAGAAGATTTCTTCCCTGAATAGGAAATAACCCGGTTTTTTGGCCATAACTAACTGAGTACAAACGCCGACAGACACCCATGCTAACTATGAGCGAATGATAGCTCATTAATTACCATGGGAGGGTCATAGGTGCGGAAATTGAAATGGGCAGTGCCGCTTTATACTGTATTGGCCGCCGTTGGTCTGGTTGGATGCGCCAATAATGATACAGCGGAGAACGAGAACTTCACGGATGAAACAGGATACCATTCCACTGAAAAAGATCAGTTAGTACGGAACATAAATTATCAGCATATGACGCAAGGACTGTATGATAAAGATGATGCATACAGTAAGCGTGATCGAAATTATCATGGTCATGAAAGTAAGCCGCTTCGGGCCAAATCATCCTATTATAATGCGTATGAAGGCAATTTGGCAGACCGAGTCAATCGGGTTGCAAATAGCGTGGATCCGGTCGTTGATGCCAGGGCTGTCATCATGAAAAATGAAATGCTTGTTGCACTGTTGCTTGATGACTACAGCCAAGCTGGGGAAATCAAAGAAACAGTGAAACAAAAAATCGGACCGTTATCTCAAGGAAGGACCTTATATGTAACCACCGATGAAGGGGTCTATTACCGGACGATGACACTTGATAACAATCTTCGTGATGGCGATACAAGGGACTTGATCATTCAGGATGCGAATGATATGTTCGATAATCTTAATATTCATGAAAATCACTTGAAATGATGCATGGGCTGACCGCGATTGTGGGGTCAGTCTTTTTGATTTTTTCTGGTTAATAAACGTTGTTTGGGGTCAAACTACTTAAAAAGTAAACGCCTTAAGAGGTGAGTATATTGACTAAACAACTAAGGATTCAATTATTCCTGACCCTATTAATCATGCCATTTTGCTTAACTGTTTTTGCGGAAGAATCTGTGCAAAAGGAAAATGACCCGATCGAAAGGAAGGTCATTTTGCAGCGTATGTACTTGGATGGTGAACTGAGCGAGGAGAAATTGACCGAAACAATTTGGTCGATGGAGGATTTTTGGTCCAAATATGAAGGATGGAAAGTGGTCGACCAAAATGAAGAACAGATCGTTCTTAAGAAAATTGAAAATGATATCTCTCCGCTATTGAAAGCGAATGGTTATCTCGGGATGCGGGAGGATGGGACGTTGTCCATTTTTATCGGAAGGCCTGAGCATGCCAAAATCATTCATACTTTTTACCAATTGGATGTTGGGAAACTTGAAGTATATAAGCAGGAGGAATTGCAAAAGGGGATTCCAATCATGAATAAAGACCAATATAAACAGCTGATAAAAGAATACGAACCTTATTCGTTAAACTAGGCTGGGATTCCCCGCCTTCAGACAGTAGGCAACCTCGATAATAGTTTATGGAGGTTGCCTACTGTCTTTTTTTAGTTTTGACAATATTATTTCAATCAACTCAGCGTGAACCCGGACCGAATTCGATGCAAGGCCGAAATTGGCGGGACCAGCCCCAACCACTTTGCACATCAGTTTCAACATATAAAAAGAACGCCTTCAGGTGTTTGCAGCCTCCGCCAAATGCTTTCACTCGACTTTGTTTTAAAGGGTGGTCGCAGCATTCGTAGATCTTGTGAAAGACTTTGCTGTTTATGAAATAACTTTCTATGAACAACCATCCGTTTTATGATAAAATGAGAGGTACAGCAAAATCAGGGAGAGAATTAATTTGTATGATTATATAAAAGGCAGGGTCGATTATATCGGACCTGAATACATAGTCGTGGAAAATGGGGGGATCGGATATCAAGTGATGACGCCGAATCCTTTTATTTTTTCCGCCCAATATCAGAAAGAGCTCCAAGTTTTTTTGTATCACTATGTGCGTGAAGATTTGGTTGCCTTATATGGCTTTCAGAATCGTCAAGAAAAGGCTTTATTCACGAAGCTGTTGAATGTAACCGGAATCGGGCCGAAGGGGGCGCTTGCCATACTGGCGTCAGGTCAGGTCGATCAGGTGGTGCAGGCGATCGAAAATGAAGATGAATCGTTTTTGGTGAAATTCCCGGGAGTCGGTAAGAAAACGGCAAGACAGATGATTCTGGATTTAAAAGGGAAATTGGAGAACATCATTCCGGATGCGTTTCCAAGCTTGTTCAACGAAGGCGTCACGGCTGCATCCGCCCCAAATGGTTACACGGAGGAATTGGATGAAGCGATGCTTGCCTTGAAGGCACTTGGTTATTCGGAAAAGGAAATTCAAAAGGTTGCCAAGAAATTGCAGACGGAAGATATGACGACCGAGCAATATATTAAGAAAGCATTGCAATTGATGCTAAGATAAGGAGTGGCGCAATGGAGGAGAGAATATTCAATCAGGAAGCCGATTTGAACGAACTGTCCTTTGAACAAAGCCTGCGGCCGCAAAACTTAAAGCAATATATTGGACAGGATAAAGTGAAAGCTAACTTGGGTGTATATATCGAAGCGGCAAGGATGCGGGAAGAAACGCTCGACCATGTCCTTTTATACGGGCCGCCTGGCCTGGGGAAAACGACGCTTGCGGTCATCATCGCCAACGAAATGGGTGTCAACATCCGCACGACTTCCGGACCCGCCATCGAGCGGCCGGGAGATTTGGCGGCCATTTTGAGTGCGCTTGAACCCGGTGATGTGCTATTCATAGATGAGATTCACCGTCTGCCCCGTGTGGTCGAGGAAGTGCTGTATCCGGCGATGGAGGATTTCTGTCTCGATATCGTTGTCGGCAAAGGCCCGGAGGCACGCTCGATCAGGATCGACCTGCCGCCGTTCACACTCGTGGGGGCAACGACTCGCGCCGGTTCATTGTCTGCACCGCTTAGGGACCGTTTTGGTGTTTTGAGCCGACTTGAATATTATACGGAAAACCATCTGACGGATATCATCATTCGGACAGCCAGAATCATGGATACGGAAATGGATGATCAAGCAGCAGCAGAGCTTGCGAGAAGATCGCGGGGCACCCCGAGGATTGCCAACCGGCTTTTACGGAGGGTCAGGGATTTCGCCCAGGTTCGCGGAGATGGCACGATAACGGCAGGGCTTGCCGATTATGCACTCGAATTAATGCAGGTGGACCGTTTAGGACTCGATCATATTGACCATAAATTACTTAAAGGGATCATTGAAAAATTCCGCGGCGGGCCCGTTGGTCTGGAGACGATTGCCGCCACGATTGGCGAGGAAGCACATACGATCGAAGATGTGTATGAGCCATATCTGCTGCAGGTCGGTTTTCTTCAGCGTACCCCAAGGGGGCGTATCGCCACACAGCTCGTTTACGAGCACTTCGGGATTGTGATGCCTGAATGATGAATATACCTAAAATGGTGATGATACTCGGCGTAATCATATTCGTGATCGGTTTTGCGATGAAGTATATCCACCTTGGCAGGCTGCCGGGAGATATCTTCCTCAAAAAAGGCAATACGACGTTTTATTTTCCGATCGTGACATCGATCATCGTCAGTATCGTGTTGTCCGCTATATTTTATTTGATTGGCCGTTTTAAATAATGATTACAACTTGATAGACAGGTAAGGAAGTGGAACAGATGAAATTGGATATGTTTGATTTTCATTTACCGGAGGAACTGATTGCCCAAGTTCCTTTGGAAGATAGGGAAGCTAGTCGATTGATGGTGCTGGACAAGGAATCGGGCAAGATCGAGCATGATGTCTTCAGCCATATCACTGAATATATCAAACCGGGAGATTGCCTTGTGTTGAATGATACGAGGGTGCTGCCGGCACGACTATATGGAAGCAAGGAAGAAACGGGTGCTAAGGTAGAAGTTTTACTGCTCAAGCAAGAGCATGATGATGTTTGGGAAACCCTTGTAAAGCCCGCCAAACGTATAAAAGAAGGTTCGACAATCGTCTTTGGTGATGGTAAGCTAAGTGCCGTTTGTACAGGCGTACTTGAGCATGGAGGCCGTATCCTGGAGTTTCAATATGAAGGTATTTTTTATGAAATACTGGATAAGCTCGGGGAAATGCCGCTGCCTCCATATATTAAGGAGCAGCTTGACGATCAGGATCGATATCAAACGGTCTATGCGCGTGAACGTGGATCGGCGGCCGCCCCGACGGCCGGGCTGCACTTTACCGAGCAGTTGCTCGAGAAGCTGAAAGCAATGGGTGTTCATATCGCCTTCATCACGCTTCATGTCGGGCTTGGCACGTTCCGTCCCGTCAGTGTGGACGATATCGACAGCCATGAAATGCATTCCGAATTTTATCAAATGACGGAAGGCACTGCGCGTTTGCTTAATGAAGTGAAAGAAAACGGCGGGAGAATCATCACGGTTGGTACAACGTCGACAAGGACATTGGAGACGATCGCGTCCGGTAATGATGGGGTCTTCAAGGAGGCTAGTGGCTGGACGAGCATCTTCATTTACCCTGGTTATGAGTTTAAGGGGATCGATGCGATGATTACGAACTTCCATTTACCGAAATCAACTTTAATCATGCTTATTTCTGCATTGGCTGGCAGGGAGCATGTTCTTCATGCCTATGAAACGGCAGTGGAAGAAAAATACAGGTTCTTTAGTTTTGGAGATGCAATGTTAATTAAGTAATATAAGAGTGATAAGCTCTTGAAGGGAGTTATTGCGTTGACAGCAATACGATATGAGTTAATCAAAACATGTAAACAAACAGGGGCACGGCTGGGCCGGGTCCATACGCCGCATGGATCATTTGAAACGCCGGCGTTCATGCCGGTAGGGACGCTTGCTACTGTCAAAACGATGTCCCCGGAAGATCTGAAACAGATGGGGGCAGGCATCATCCTCAGCAATACGTACCATCTATGGCTGCGTCCTGGGCATGAGATCATCAAGGAAGCCGGTGGATTGCATAAGTTCATGAACTGGGATCGCGCGATTTTGACGGATTCCGGTGGCTTCCAAGTCTTCAGTTTGAGCGAGTTCCGCAAAATTGAGGAAGAGGGCGTACATTTCAGGAACCATCTCAATGGCGATAAACTATTTTTATCTCCTGAAAAAGCGATGGAAATCCAAAATGCACTTGGCTCCGATATCATGATGGCATTTGATGAATGTCCGCCATTCCCGGCAACCGAGGAGTATATGAAGAAGTCGGTGGAACGGACATCACGCTGGGCTGAACGCTGCTTGAATGCCCATGAGCGTCCGAACGACCAAGGGCTGTTCGGGATCGTTCAAGGCGGGGAATTCGAAAACCTTCGTAAACAAAGTGCAAAAGACCTTGTTTCACTCGATTTTCCGGGTTATGCTATTGGAGGGCTATCCGTCGGGGAACCGAAGGATATCATGAACCGCGTACTGGAGTTTACAAGTCCGTTGCTGCCAACCAATAAACCGCGTTACCTGATGGGCGTAGGCTCGCCGGATTCCTTGATCGATGGGGCCATCCGCGGTGTCGACATGTTTGACTGTGTATTGCCGACGCGAATCGCGCGTAACGGTACATTGATGACAAGCAATGGCCGCCTAGTCGTGAAAAATGCAAAGTATGCACGTGACTTTGGACCTATCGACGAAAATTGCGATTGTCATGTCTGCAAGAATTATAGCCGGGCATATATCCGCCATTTGATTAAATGTGAAGAAACTTTTGGGATTCGTCTTACGACTTATCATAACCTGCATTTTCTGTTAAACTTGATGGAACAGGTCAGACAAGCCATTCGAGAAGATCGTCTTGGAGACTTTAGGGAAGAGTTTTTCGAGCAGTATGGTTTCAATAAACCAAATGCAAGAAACTTCTAATTCCATAAATATTTTAATGAGCGAAAGGAGTGAATCTACAAATGGCAATAACTCAAATACTTCCATTAATTTTAATGTTCGTATTGTTCTATTTCTTATTGATCCGTCCGCAGCAAAAACGCCAAAAGGCTACACAAAGCATGCAAAGCAGCTTGAAAAAAGGTGATAAGGTTGCAACGATCGGCGGCATGCACGGAACAATCGATGCAATCGATGAATTGCAAATCGTCATTAAGTCACCAGATGGTACTAAATTGACATTCGACCGTGCTGCAATCCGTGAAATTACGGAAAGTGCACCAAATAAAGAAGTATCGATTTAATAATGAAAACCGGCCCGTGTGGCCGGTTCCGACTGTAGACAAACTCGATGAAAATGGAGTTTGTCTACAGTTTTTTTGTTGTATTTGAACGTTAATTTCCACTAGAGGCACTCGCATATCCCGGTGGAGGATCGGCTCAACATTTATAGGGAAATAAATTAGCCTGTGTTTTTGAGGTTTAAGCATAGAGGATTGCAAGCACGCGCTTATCAGCGGGCGTTCAGGGGAGCTTCCTCGGCGCGATTTTCCTCAACAAACGAAAACCGGGCAGGATGCCCGGTTACGTTTGTATTTTTAATTGGTACGTGAGTCGGAGCTCATATTGACCCCAAGCACGCCACCCATCATGGCCGTGATGACAAAACAGCCATAATAGATCCATTGCTTGATGGTGAAAAGTGCGTCATGACCCAAGTATTGAAAAAGGAACACGATCAACAGATAGAGCAAGCCGGTGCTGCCGCCCAAGAATAGACCTTGCTTTTTCCCTTTGCCTCCTGAAATGAATCCACCAATGAACAGCGATAAAAAGGAAACGATCATGACCACGTATGTCAGGGATGATTCCGTCAATGAAGTGAAACGAAGAAGGATGGAAACGATCAAACTTGCAATCATCGCTATGGCAAAGATGGAGCCTACGCCATAAATTACGGCGACACTCATTTTTTTAGTTTCGATGGGTATTCCTCCTTTTTAAAGGCTGATACGTTTTAGCCTGTTTATGTGTTTGTACAAGCATATTCCCCACACGAAGCCTTTAGACCAGGTTTAAGCAGCTTCCGCGAAATTCGAAAAGATTATAGAGTAATTTTTCAATTTCCAAGCCATGCTATGGATGAAGGATGTGTTAGTGAAGTGGATACCTATCTGGCTATTATTTTTAGAACGACGGTGATCTATCTAGTCATCTTATTCCTTTTCCGGATGATGGGTAAGCGGGAAGTCGGGGAGCTGAGCATTCTTGATTTAGTGGTATCCATCATGATAGGGGACATAGCAGTCCTATCCTTTGAAGATTTGGATAAACCATTTTTTCAGCAAATCACCCCGATGTTCGTTCTCGCTTTCATCCAGATCATATTGGCGTTCATATCATTGAAAAGCATCAGGTTTCGGAATATCGTCGACGGTACACCTCAGATCATCATCAATCAAGGGAAAATAGATGAAAAGGCGATGCGTAAACAACGATATAATTTCGATGATTTATTGACCCAGCTGCGAGAACAAGGAATCAATGATCTGAATGAAGTACAATTTGCCATTCTCGAATCCTCGGGAAAACTTTCGGTCATTAAAAACACCCAAGGCAAAAGGACGAAAACGAAGGAAACGCCATATCCCCTTATCATTGATGGGAAGATACAGGAAAATAATCTATATAAAATTGGCAAAAATCAATTTTGGCTTCGACACCAGCTGAAAAAACATGGTGAATCGAAAATCCAGGAGATTTCGATTTGTGGGTACATAGATGGCCAATTTTACATCGATAAAAATGAAACGAAGAAATGAACCGAAGCCTTTTAATGCTTCGGTTCATTTTATTTCCAGGCGAACTTCGATAAAAAGCCGCCTACCTTAGGAATCCGGATCAAATCTGCTTTTTTTATGCTGCCGGTCATGAGCAGGAAAAAGGTGAAAAGCAGGATCACGACCGTTACGGACAGCAACAGCCTTGGTACGAGGGGCTGCGCCGAGAGCGGGGATTGATACAGATAATAGCCGCCCCAGCCAGAGACTAAAGCAAGAATTAAAGCAGATATATAGCTCCGGAAATGCAACGTGAAGGGGACGACCTTCAGCACGGTGGAAAAATGCAGGAAGGTGACGAGCATCGAACCGACAGCTATACCTACTGCGGCCCCCATGATCCCGAAGCTTTCCTTTGATGCGAGGAGCCAGATCACACCGATTTTGAGAATGTTACCCGCCAGGCTATTGAACATGGCCGCTTTTGCAAGATCCAATGCTTGAAGCATGGACTGCAGCGGGAACTGGAAGTAAAAGAGAATGAAGAAAGGTGCCAGGAATTTAATGAAAACGGCGGCATGTGATGAGCCATACATGACTTGCAGGATCGGTTCGGCAAAGATGAACAAAATGACGACGGCTAAGCAGCCTGTGATAAACGTGATTTTCAGTGCCTGCTGCAGCCTGTGTTCAACGAGCAGGAAGTTCCCGGTCGTCCGTGCCTCACTGACTGCCGGTACAAGGGCAGTCGCCAATGATGATGTAATGAACGAAGGCAGCATGAGCAGCGGCAGCGCATACCCTGTCAGCTCACCGTATTGGCTCGTGGCCGCGGCTGCGGTGACACCGGCAAGGGCCAAACTCTGGGCTACAACGATTGGCTCGAAAAACCATGAAAGCGAGCCGATCATCCTGCTTCCGGTGGAAGGAAGGGCAATTCCCATCAATTCCGTGAACGTCCCCTTACCCGACTTCACATTTTTGAAAAAATTCTTCCTGAACTTAAAATGCTTCTTAAGCTTGAAGCTAGTCAAAAGGTAAATGAGGGAGACGAGCTCACCGATTATCGAGGCGAACATCGCTCCGGCTGCCGCATATTCAATCCCATAGGGCAAAAAGGCTTTCGTCAGGACGGCGATGAAGGTGATGCGCGCCACCTGTTCGATCACTTGCGAGAAAGCGAAGGGCTTCATATTTTGCTTGCCTTGGAAATACCCGCGCAGTACCGATGATATCGCGATGATCGGTACGATTGGCGCTATCGCCATCAGGGGCCAGACCGTTCGTGGATCGGTGAATAGGTATTCTGAGAGAACGGGTGCGAACAACAGCATCGCAGGAGTGAAAATCATCGATAGAGCAAAGGTGCAGGCCAAAGAGACGACGAGGATCTTTTTGATTTTCCGTTCGTCACCCCGGGCATTGGCTTCGGCCACAAACTTGGATATGGCGATTGGCAGCCCCAATTGGGTAATGTTCACGACGAGAAAGAGGGTCGGTAAAGCCATCATATATAAACCAACGCCTTCTTCGCCGATGAAGCGGGCGATGACAATGCGGTTAATGAACCCAAGAACTCTTGTAATCAGGCTTGCGATTAATAATATCAGCGTCCCTTTTAAAAATTTAGACATTGAACTCCCTCCCTGCCTTCTCAAAAAAGCGGTTATGCTATACAATTATCTATATGCTTGTACTTGGACAAAGCATGACAAAAGTGTTTGTTTGCGTTCTGGCAACTGATTGGAGCTCTTTTAAGAAAATGCGCAATCGATAGATAACATTTTTACTGGAGGCAAAGTGATGGCGAAAATGAATCATCCCTATGAAAGCTATTATGTAAAGGTACGTCCATTCTTGAAGAGCAAGCGCGAGGAATTTCAAATGGTCGGATTGAATGCCGTTACAGAGGAGGATATCTGGGGAACCTTAACGAAAAACAAATGGAAGCGCCCGCAGGAAAACATTCATCTTCACGAGCTTGTCGCCGATATCGTGACATTTTCGAGCAACCAGTTCATGAACTTCCAAATGGTCGAAGCATATAAATCGCCAAACTTATTTGAGCCGCTATCCGAGGAGGAATTGAAAGAACTTTTAAAGGAATGACGCAAAGATATACTTAAATTGACAGCTGTTTATAAATGACTCATAATAGATATGGTTATGCTTTTTTTTGGAAAAAAAGCATGGGTAGCTGTGTCTTTTTTTCAGGAAGCAAGGGAAATGCAGGTAGCATATAAACAAAATAATTGACAGGTTTTTAAACTTCAGGAACAGGCGGATTATAGAAAGGGGCCTACTACATAATGGTAAAAAGAAGCAGGATCGTTGCGTTTTTTCTGATCATTCTTTTGATTTTCGCAGCGATGGGAACGACTTCAAAAGGAATCCTAAAGGATATCAAGCTGGGACTTGATCTTCAAGGCGGTTTTGAAGTGTTATATGAAGTGAAGCCGCTGTCTGGGGAAAAGATCACCCCGGAGGTTTTACGGGCTACAGTAAGCTCACTTGAGCGTCGTGTCAATGTTTTGGGTGTTAGTGAACCTAATATTCAAATTGAAGGGAAAGACCGGATCAGGGTTCAATTGGCCGGGGTTAAAGACCAAAATAACGCTCGTGAAATCCTTTCGACACAAGCTAAATTATCCTTCCGGGATTATAACGATAAGGAAATGATGACCGGTGCCGACCTGAAGGAAGGCGGCGCGAAACAAACGTTCCAGGATAATAAACCGGTCGTTGAAGTCACATTGAAAGATGTGAACAAGTTCAAGGAAATCACGCAAAAAATTTCATCGATGCCATCACCTACGAATGTACTTGCCATCTGGCTGGATTTCGAGGAAGGCAAAGATTCCATCAAGGATAAAGCTTCACAAGACAATATGATATCCGCTCCTGCTGTCAGTGAAGTTTTCAATACGAAAAAGGTATACATTACAGGGCAATTCACGGTTGAAGAGGCGAAAGAGCTTGCAGACCTCCTTGATGCCGGTGCACTGCCTGTCGATTTGAAGGAAAAATACTCGACTTCCGTCGGAGCTCAATTTGGTGCAGGCGCACTGAACGATACGATCTTTGCCGGCATCATCGGGATCGCACTCATTTTCATCTTCATGCTGGTTTATTACCGCTTCCCGGGATTCATTGCAGTCGTCACACTGAGCATCTATATCTTCCTGACACTGCTGGTCTTCGAGTGGATGAACGCAGTCCTTACGCTTCCAGGCATAGCGGCATTGGTGCTCGGGGTCGGGATGGCCGTCGATGCCAATATCATAACCTATGAGCGGATCAGGGATGAACTGAAGCTTGGCCGTACTGTAAAAGCGGCTTATAAAGAAGGTACGAAAAACTCGCTTAGCACGATCATGGATGCGAACTTGACGACCTTGCTTGCTGCAGCCGTCCTCTTCTATTACGGGACAAGCTCGGTTAAAGGGTTTGCGACGACCTTGATCATTTCCATTTTAATGAGCTTCATTACAGCCGTTTATGGGACGCGTCTCTTCATGAGCCTGTGGGTGAAAAGCGGGTTCCTGGACAAACGCACATCATGGTTTGGCGTGAAGAAGAAATATATTCACAACCTAAACGAGAAGATCAATTTAATGTCATTGCCGACACGGTTCGATAAGATCGATTTCGTCAAGCATCGGAAGGTCTTTTATGGCATTTCGATCGGGATCACGATTATCGGGATCATCTTCCTGTTCGTTTTCCGCTTGAATCTGGGAATCGACTTTACGAGCGGAACCCGCATCGAGATCGCGTCTAAGGACGTGCTGACGACTCAGCAAGTTAAGACCGAGATGGGCAAGGCCGGCATTGATGTCGATGATATCAAGGATGTCAGACTTGCTGGACAGGATAACAAAAATGCTGTCGTCCGGACGGTAGGTGTTCTTGACAAACAGGAAATCGCTGTCTTGAAAGACCATTTCAAGGAGGATTACGGAGCAGAGCCGAATGTAAGCACCGTATCACCGACGGTAGGGAAAGAGCTGGCGAAAAATGCCATCATTGCCTTGACGATTGCCTCCCTCGGGATCATCTTGTATGTATCGATACGGTTTGAATGGCGAATGGCCGTACCGGCCGTCGTGGCGCTGATACATGATGCATTTTTCATCATCACGATTTTTAGTCTGCTTCGCCTTGAGGTGGATATCACTTTCATCGCTGCGGTTCTGACAATCGTCGGTTATTCCATCAATGATACGATCGTTACGTTTGACCGAATTCGGGAAAACCTGCGCTTCAGCCGTAAAATCAAAACGGTCGAAGAGCTTGAGAACATCGTGAACATCAGTATCAGGCAAACGCTGACGAGATCGATCAATACGGTGCTGACTGTACTCGTTACGGTCATCGCTTTGATGATTTTCGGCAGTGAAGCCATCAGGAACTTTTCGATCGCCCTGTTCATCGGGCTGATATGCGGTGTGTATTCATCGTTATTGATCGCTTCCCAATTCTGGCTTGATCTAAAAATCAGGGAATTGAAGAAGAAAGGTCCGCTGAATACGGCAAAAGAAAAGAAAAAAAGCCTTGAAGGGCAAGTTTAATAAGATCGGGAAGGCTGGCAGCATGCCAGCCTTCTTTTTTATGGCTGTTATCGCATACTTTGTCGCTTTCCTCCGGTTCCGTCTCAGTCTCGCAATCTGCTCCAATCAAACGTAAATCGTTTCCTTTTAAAAACAACCATCTTCACGAAAAGAGCTTTCTTTTTAAATCATGAGAATCCCTTGGATTTAAAATAAAATTGAAACCGGCATACTCGTTTTGTATAATAAGTAAATTGAGGGGTGAATTCATGTTAAAGCCAAAAACGCGGTGGAACTTGCGAACTGCCGATGAAAACAAAGTTGCTATACTAGCGGAAGAGCTTCATATCACACCTTTGGTTGCAGCCCTGCTTGTGAATCGAGGCCTGGATACGATCGATAGTGCCCGATCCTTTTTATTTGTAAAAAATCAAACTTTCCATGACCCATTTTTATTGAAAGATATGGATAAAGCCGTATATAGAATAAGAGAAGCGATTCAAAACGGAGAAAAAATAAGGATATTCGGTGATTATGATGCGGATGGAGTGACATCGACCACCGTGATGTTGACGACGCTGATGAGGATGGGAGCCGATGTGGATTTTTATATTCCGAACCGGTTTACGGAGGGCTATGGCCCGAATCCGATGGCGTTCCGCCTGGCGGCTGAGGAAGGAGTGAAGGTATTGATCACCGTCGATACCGGAATTTCGGCAGTCGCCGAAGCGGACCTTGCCGGTGAGCTTGGCATGGACTATATCTTGACCGACCACCATGAACCGGGACCTGTACTGCCAAAGGCATTGGCCATCATCCATCCTAAACTGGAAGAGGGTTCCTATCCTTTTAAAGACCTTGCCGGAGTGGGCGTCGCCTTTAAGCTGGCGCACGCTTTGCTTGGAGAACTGCCTGAAGATTTGCTTGAAATAGCGGCAATCGGTACCATTGCGGATCTAGTGCCTTTAAAAGGGGAGAACCGCCTCATCGCAGCAAAAGGAATTGAGCAGCTGCGTTTGACTGGCCGCCCGGGGCTTGTTGCCTTAATGAAAGTGGCGAATGTCCAACAGGAAGCCTTGAATGAGGAATCCATCGGCTTTGCCATGGCTCCCCGGATCAATGCAGTCGGACGGCTTGGCGATGCCGACCCTGCTGTCGATCTATTGATGGCGGCGAACCTTGCGGAAGCGATGGACCTTGCCAATGAAATCAATGATATTAATAAAGAACGGCAAGCCATGGTCGCTACGATGGCGGAAGAAGCGATCAAGGAAGTCGAGGAAAACTTCCCGCTGGAGTCCAATGGTGTGCTCATCATCGGAAGAGAAGGCTGGAATGCAGGAGTGGTGGGGATCGTCGCCTCCAAACTTGTTGAACGCTTTTACCGTCCCACGATAGTTTTGAGCTATGACCGGGAAAAGGGATTGGCCAAAGGTTCAGCACGGAGCATCGCCGGATTCGATCTTTTCGAAAGCCTTTCATCCTGCCGGGAATTGCTGCCCCATTTTGGCGGGCATCCGATGGCAGCCGGAATGACGTTGAAAATGGACGATGTTCAGGAGCTTAGGGACCGCATGAACGTGATCGCGAAGGAACAGCTAACGGAGGAGGACTTCACGCCCATTACTGACCTGGATGGAGCGACGGCCTTGGCTGACGTTTCAATTCAAACGATCCAGGAGATGAGCTTGCTTACGCCATTTGGGGTGACGAATCCGAAGCCGAGGATTTTGATAGATTCCGTACAGCTTTCAAGCGTCCGCAAAATTGGCGCGAACCAAAATCATTTGAAAGTTCAGCTTGAAGATGGGGACAATCACAAACTGGACGGCGTAGGGTTCGGGCTCGGCCATTTTGTCGATGAAATAGCGCCGCACGCCGAGGTTTCGGTAATTGGGGAGCTATCCATCAATGAATGGAATAATATGAAGAAGCCGCAGATCTTTGTCCAGGATATCTCGGTGGACCATTGGCAGTTATTCGATTATCGCGGGAAGGGACAGGCGGAAAAATGGCTGGCGGACATTCCCGCTCAAAACCGGAAAATCGTCATGTTCTCGGAGGATATTTATGCGAGGTATCCCTTTTTACAAAATCATCCCGATCTTGTTCATATCAAGAACGGGGAGGATGCCGATGAACTCGATTGCTTCGAGGCGCATGTGGTATTCATGGACATGCCGCCGTCAAGGGATGTTCTGAAACGGGTGATAGCCGATAAGAAGCCATCGCGTATTTATGCCCACTTTTCCCATGATCAGGACCATTTCTTAAGTACGATGCCGACAAGGGATCATTTTAAATGGTTTTATGCCTTCCTGTCTAAAAAGGGACCGCTCGATGTGAAACGGTATGGTGATGACCTGGCGAAATATCGCGGATGGTCCAGAGATACGGTCGATTTCATTTCAAAGGTGTTTTTTGAGCTGGATTTTGTTACAATAGAGAATGGGTTAATTATGCTCACAACCAATGCGAAAAAACGCGATCTCAGTGAATCTGAATCGTTCATAAGAAAGAAAGAGCAATTTGAGCTTGAACAAGAGCTTGTTTATTCTTCCTATCAGCAATTATTCGATTGGTTCAATCTTTATTTAGTTCATGAGGCAACAGACCTTGAGGAGGAAACAAAGCAATGGATTTAAAGCAATATGTAACAATTGTACAAGACTGGCCAAAACCGGGTGTTATCTTCAAAGATATTACGACATTAATGGATAACGGCGCCGCTTATAAATACGCAACAGATCAAATTGTCGAATATGCACGCGATAAGCAAATTGATTTAGTGGTGGGACCGGAAGCACGCGGATTCATCATCGGGTGTCCAGTCGCTTACTCATTGGAAGTGGGATTTGCACCTGTGAGAAAAGAAGGAAAGCTTCCACGTGAAACGATCAAAGTGGAATATGGCCTCGAGTATGGAACGGATGTATTGACCATCCATAAAGATGCGATCAAACCGGGACAACGTGTTTTGATCACCGACGATTTACTTGCCACGGGCGGTACAATCGAGGCGACGATCAAATTGGTCGAGGAGCTTGGTGGAATTGTAGCCGGGATTGCATTCCTTATCGAATTGACTGATTTGGACGGTAAAGATAAATTAGATGGCTATGATGTTTTGACATTGATGAGCTTTTAATAAAAGAAGGGCACTCTGACCAGGGTGCTCTTTTCTGTTTTACGCATGATTTCACTGGATTTTGTCGAATTTCCAGTGAAAAAATGCAGTATTCTAAATAAAATACTCGTTTATCTCTTTACATCCTTGTCTTTTTTTTCGATAATAGTAATATTAAAGAGTTTTCTGCTAATAAGTTATTTGCACTTGTATCCGTTTTTAGCGGATTTATTTTTTTCGCAAAAATTGTCACGTTTTGCAGAATAAAGGGAAGTGCTACCAATCATACTCAATCCGGATCATATCCGGTGGCAGTTAAAGTGGGGTTAAGGTGATTAAATGGCAAATGATCAAATATTGACTGCCGAGCAGGTTGTGGAACGGGCCAGCTTATATCTTCAGCCGGAAGAAGCTGAATTTATTCATAGAGCGTTTAAGTATGCAGAGTTTGCTCACCGAGAACAATTCCGTAAATCGGGAGAGCCGTATATCATTCATCCAATTCAAGTCGCGGGCATTCTCGCTGATCTTGAGATGGATCCGGCAACAATTGCGGCAGGTTTTTTACATGATGTTGTTGAAGACACGGAGGTCACCCTGAAGGATATCGAGGGAAATTTCAGTCCTGAAGTTGCCATGCTCGTGGATGGCGTGACCAAGTTAGGGAAGATCAAGTATAAATCACAGCAAGAGCAGCAGGCGGAGAACCATCGGAAAATGTTCGTGGCGATGGCCCAGGATATTCGCGTCATCTTGATCAAGCTTGCGGACAGGCTGCATAATATGCGGACATTGAAGCATCTGCCGCAGGAAAAGCAAAGACGGATCTCGAACGAGACGTTGGAAATCTTTGCGCCGCTCGCGCATCGTCTGGGTATCAGTACGATTAAATGGGAATTGGAAGATACGGCCTTAAGATATTTGAACCCTCAGCAATATTACCGAATCGTCAACCTGATGAAGAAAAAGCGGGCAGAACGTGAAATGTACCTGGAAGAAGTCATTGATGAAGTGCGTAAAAACGTGGAGGAAGTCCATATCAAGGCTGACCTTTCCGGCAGGCCGAAACATATATACAGCATCTATCGCAAAATGGCCTTGCAAAACAAGCAGTTCAGCGAAATTTACGATTTGCTGGCTGTTCGGATCGTCGTCCACAGCATAAAGGATTGCTATGCCGTCCTAGGAATCATCCATACGTGCTGGAAGCCGATGCCCGGCCGGTTCAAGGACTATATCGCCATGCCTAAGCCGAATATGTACCAATCGCTTCACACGACCGTGATCGGACCGAAAGGCGATCCGTTGGAAGTCCAGATTCGCACATCGGATATGCATCGCATTGCCGAATTTGGGGTTGCAGCGCATTGGGCATATAAAGAAGGCAAAGATGTGGGTGAACAGCCTTCACTAGAAGAGAAATTAACATGGTTCAGGGAAATACTCGAATTCCAAGATGACGCGACTAATGCCGAGGAATTCATGGAATCCCTTAAGATCGACCTTTTTTCCGATATGGTATTCATTTTCACGCCAAAGGGCGATGTTATCGAACTGCCATCCGGATCGAATCCGATCGACTTTGCATACCGGATCCACTCCGAAATCGGAAACAAAACGATTGGTGCCAAGGTGAACGGGAAAATGGTGCCGTTGGATTATAAACTCAAGACTGGCGATATCATTGAAATCTTAACGTCCAAGCATTCATATGGTCCAAGTCAGGACTGGCTAAAACTTACCCAAACATCTCAAGCGAAAAACAAGATCCGCCAGTTTTTCAAAAAACAGCGCCGCGAAGAAAATATCGAAAAAGGCAAAGAGCTTGTTGAAAAAGAGATCAAGGATATGGAGTTCGAACTTAAGGAAATCCTGACTCCCGAAAACATTAAGCGTGTTGCTGATAAATTCAACTTCCTGAATGAGGAAGATATGTATGCAGCAGTAGGTTATAACGGAATCACTGCCCTTCAGGTAGTTAATCGCCTCACCGAAAAGTGGCGGAAGCAGAAAATGGTCGAACAGGAGGCAGATATTTCAGAGGCAGTGGCCGATCTGAAAACCTTCTCCAATTCCTCTAAAAAACGCGACTCGGGTGTACAGGTACCAGGGATCGATAACCTGCTTATCCGCTTATCCCGCTGCTGCAATCCAGTTCCTGGTGATGAGATCGTCGGTTATATCACCAAAGGCCGGGGTGTCTCGGTCCATAGGCAGGACTGCCCGAACCTGGAAAGCGGGGATTCCGATCATCGCCTCGTCCCGGTTGAATGGGAAAGCACGATCAACGAGCGGAAGGAATATATCGTCGAAATTGAAATCAGCGGATATGATCGCCGCGGATTATTGAACGAAGTGCTGCAGGCCGTCAATGAAACGAAAACGAACATTTCAGCGGTTTCCGGTAAATCGGACAGAAATAAAGTGGCAACCATTCATATGTCGATTTACATCCATAACATTGCCCACCTGCAGAAGGTCGTCGACCGTATAAAACAAATCTCGGATGTCTATTCCGTTAGAAGGATCATGAACTAAGGAGTTTTCAGGCCATGCGTGTAGTTTTACAACGTGCCAAAGCGGCGAAAGTCGTTGTGGCAGATCAAATAATCGGTCAAATTGACAGCGGGCTCGTCCTGTTGGTTGGCATCACCCATAATGATACCATCGAGGATGCCGCCTATTTGGCTGATAAGATTGTCCATCTTCGCATATTCGAAGACGAAAATGAAAAGATGAACCATTCCTTATTGGATGTGGGAGGTTCGATTTTATCCGTTTCACAATTCACCTTGTATGGCGATTGCCGTAAAGGCCGCCGCCCGAACTTCATGGATGCCGCCCGTCCAGAAGCGGCGAATGAATTATATGAAGCATTTAACGGGATGCTCCGTAAAAAAGGCGTCCATACGGAAACCGGTCAATTTGGTGCCATGATGGATGTCCAGCTAACGAATGATGGACCCGTAACATTAATATTGGAAAGTAAAAAATAACCTGCCGCGGCAGGTTATTTTTGTTTGGGGCAGAAAACTGTCATGGAGCGCACGTTTTCATTTGAAATACCGCGCCAATCCATTATAGATGGCGGAGGTGATTCCTTCTTGGTATTCATTCGAAGTTATTGTCAATTCTTCGACTGGATTGCTTAGGTAGCCTAATTCAATCAGCGTTGCCACTCGCTTGTTCTCACGGATGACATGATAATTTCCGTATCTTGATCCGCGATTGTTCACCTGCATGGTTGAACCGAATGAATGGGCCAGGGCAGAGGCCAAGCCCTGCTGATAGTCATGATAATAATATGTGGTGATGCCGCTTGTGATTTGGTCCATGGTGCTATCGTAATGGAGGCTGATGAAGGCATCCGCGTCATGGATATGTGAAGTGCCGACCCGGGAAGACAGTGGCACATAGGTATTCCCGCTTCTCGTCAGGATCACTTTAGCGCCTGCCGCCTGAAGTTTGTCCCGCAGCAGCTCGGCCGTCCGTATCGTCAGGTTTTTCTCAAGTGTGCCTCCGACCCCGATCGTACCGCTATCCCTTCCGCCATGACCTGGATCGATGACGATCGTTTTACCCTTTATATATTTTTCGACGCCCGGTCGTTGAATCTGTTCGGAATTACCCTCAAGCGTCACGATCCAGCCGGCAACATACGCTGTTTTCCCACCCTTTACTTTAATGGAGTACCAGTCGCCCTCCATACCGATGACAGGGAATGTTTCCCCTTCATTGGCCTGCCTGACTATCCCTGAGTTCCCATCGGGAGAAGACCTCAATATGGTTCCATCATGGATGATGGTAATCTTGTTTCCCTTTATATCGAGCTTCTTTTTCTTTGGTTCTTCCACACGTTCTTTTTCTAAGTACCAGCTCACGACCCAGCCCTTTTGACCAGTGGAAAGCTGGATCTGTGTCATCTTTCCTTTGGTTTTCAATATGGAATAGGTTTCATCCTTGTTCACCGAGCCGATGATCTTAGCGCCGAGGGAGGCATCCTTCCTAACATGCAAACGAGAAGCGGTCACCCTGGCTGTGTCTGCAGCAGGGGCCATTGCCGTTTTGGCTTTATCCTCGCTCATCTGTAAATAAGTTACCGCCACCCAGCCCTGACCGCCTTGAAAATCGATTTCCGCCCAATCATTTTCAAGGCGATGAACCGTCACGGAGGTGTTTTTATTCAGCTTTCCAAGTGTTGAGCCGCTTTTCGAAGGCGCGGAACGAACATTAAGCCGGTCGACCAGGGTGACTCCGGTTTTAACGGATTCCTCGACTGATTCCTGCTTATTGCTATCATCGTTCTTCACGGTACTTCCGGATACTTTGATCTTAAGGTAGTCAGAAGAGACCCAGCCATCGAAATCCGCGGTTTTGATCTTTATCCAATTTTGGTTCTTTTCGATAATGTTAACTGCGGTTCCCCTCGTTAAGGAACCGACCGTTTGAAACGTTGTGCCAGGACCTGTACGGACACGGACGGAGCTGCCCGTTATCGTTCCTTGTCCGGAACCTTTTTTTGCAAAGGCTGTTCCCGATTTTCTTTCCACTAACCAGTTGGCAACCCAACCCGTTTCATTCGAGTCGATGCGGATTTCAAACCAGTCACCGTCCTCTTTAATGATGGGGTATGATTCCCCCTTTGCCAGTTTTTTGACGATGGGGAAACTGAGGCCAGCTCCTTCCCGGACATTGACCACTTTACTCGTCACGGTTATTTCCCCTTCTTCTTTTCCTAATGCGTGATTGACGGGTACTATCGCTGCCATGATCAACAAAAGGATCAGGCTGAATAAACCCGGTTTCTTCTTCATAAGTTGTCTCTCCCTTTTCATGTCCTTATGTATGTATTCTCGTCCAATAAAAATTTCCCTCTTTCCCAGTGCAAAAAACATTTTTTTTAGGAAAGAATAAACCCTATAGAGATATAGGAGGGAACCAAATGAAATTCAGCGAAAAAGATCAAACGAGTTTGAGCGGAGGCAATCAAGTGTTAGGAGTCGATTTCCACGATTTTATCCAGAAGGAACAAAGTGCGAACCTGGTTGAATTGGCATCCGAGTTTGGAGTCAATGTCCGGACGGTCAAAAACCTGAAAAAACGTTTGAACCAATAAAATGCGATGAAATCCTAAAGCCTGCCTTGACATTTGTAGTTAACGTCCGTATGATTATAAAATATCAGACTTATAACTGCAACAACCAATGATGGAGAAGAGTAATTAAGAAACACATGAAAAGAGAGGAAATGCCTTGGCTGAAAGCATTCCGCATGATGACTTAATGAAAGAACCCTCCGTAGGCTTCACTCCGAACGGATTTTCTTAATAGGAGCTGGACGTATAACAGGCGTTAACTGTTTTTAAGCGGGGGCACTGATTTTTTGTGCTTCAACTAGGGTGGCACCACGGGATATCCAACTCTCGTCCCTTGTAACGGATCAGTTACAAGGGGCGGGAGTTTTTTTGTTTGGAAAAAATCGGTATAGCGCCAGATCAGGGAGGGCGTTTTGCTTTTAAGGAGGAAACATATATGTCTATTCAGATTCCTAGAGGTACACAGGATTTATTGCCAGGACAAACGGAAATTTGGCAGTATATCGAAAAGACAGCGCGTGAGATTTGTCACCGCTATCAATATAAAGAAATCCGCACACCGATTTTCGAGCACACGGAATTGTTTTTACGCGGTGTAGGCGATACGACCGATATCGTCCAAAAAGAGATGTATTCATTTCAAGACCGAGGCGAGAGGAATTTGACCCTTCGTCCCGAAGGCACTGCATCGGTTGTCCGTTCATACATCGAGAACAAGATGTTTGGATGGGCGAATCAACCGGTCAAGCTTTATTATATCGGGCCGATGTTCCGTTATGAACGTCCGCAGGCAGGTCGATTCCGCCAGTTCGTCCAATTCGGGATCGAAGCTTTAGGCAGTAAAGATCCAGGCATCGATGCAGAGGTGCTATCTCTTGCGATGAGCCTCTACAAGGAGCTTGGGTTGAAAAAGCTAAAACTTGTGATCAACAGCCTTGGAGATAAGGAAAGCCGGATTGCCCACCGAAATGCGCTAATCCAACATTTTCAACCTCGCATTGGCGAGTTTTGCGGTGATTGTCAAAGCCGTCTGGAAAAAAATCCATTAAGGATCCTGGATTGTAAAAAAGACCATGATCACGAATTGATGAAGACGGCGCCATCCATCATTGACTATTTGAATGATGAATCCCGTATTTATTTTGAAAAAGTGAAACAGCACTTGACGGATTTGGAAATCGACTTCGTCGAAGATCCGACACTGGTTCGCGGCTTGGATTATTATAATCATACCGCGTTTGAAATCATGAGTGATGCAGAAGGCTTTGGCGCCATTACAACACTATGTGGAGGCGGCCGGTATAATGGGCTGTCTGAAGAACTTGGCGGGCCGGAAACTCCGGGAATCGGCTTTGCACTCAGCATCGAACGCCTGATTGCAGCCTTACAAGCAGAAAACATCGAACTGCCGATCAAAAAGGGAATTGATTGTTATCTTGTTTCATTGGGTGAATCAGCCAAAGATTATAACGTCAAGCTTGCTCATCAATTGCGCAGTGCCGGTTTCACTGTCGAAAAGGACTATCAAGACCGTAAAGTGAAAGCTCAATTCAAATCGGCTGACCGCCTGGAAGCGAGATATGTGGCGACACTCGGTGATGATGAATTGGCCAATAATAAAATCAATGTAAAGTTCATGGAAACGGGAGAACAAGTCCAGGTGGATCTTGCCACATTCGTTGAACAATTCAAAAAGCTACAGGCTTAAGGGGGAAATACCATGTTTGGCAGAACATACTTCAATGGAGAAGTAACAGAAGCAGCTATTGGTGAAAAAGTAACATTAAAGGGTTGGGTACAAAAACGACGCGATTTGGGCGGAGTCATCTTCATCGACCTTCGTGACAGAAGCGGTGTCGTGCAAGTCGTTTTTAATCCTGATATTTCGGCTGCAGCCTTGGCCACTGCGGAAAAAATCCGTAATGAATATGTCCTTGATATCCAAGGCACAGTCATCAAGCGTGATGAGGCCAACATCAATCCTAATGTAACAACCGGGACCGTCGAAGTCCAAGCAGAAAGCGTAACGATATTAAATGAAGCAAAAACCCCACCTTTCATCATTGATGAGAGAACGGATGTTTCAGAAGATATCCGCTTGAAATACCGTTATTTGGACTTGCGTCGTCCGGCCATGTTCGAAACGTTGAAAATGCGTAACCAAACAACAAAGGCGATCCGCGATTATTTGGACGGCGAAGGCTTCCTTGATATCGAAACCCCTATCTTAACGAAAAGCACACCTGAAGGGGCACGCGATTATTTAGTGCCTAGCCGTGTACACGAAGGCGAATTCTATGCACTTCCACAGTCACCGCAAATCTTCAAGCAGCTATTGATGGTATCCGGTTTCGAACGTTATTATCAAATTGCCCGCTGCTTCCGTGATGAAGATTTACGTGCCGACAGACAGCCCGAATTCACCCAAATCGATATCGAAACAAGCTTCATGAGCCAAGAAGATATCATTAACACGGCAGAAAACATGATGGCGAAAGTGATGAAGGATGTAAAAGGACTGGACGTGACCCTGCCATTCCCTAGAATGACATACAATGAAGCGATGGGCCGTTATGGTTCCGACAAACCGGATACACGTTTCGGGATGGAACTTAAAGACGTATCCGAAATCGTCAAAGACAGCGACTTTAAAGTATTCACTGGCGCCGTTGCAAGCGGCGGGCAAGTTAAAGCGATCGTCGTCAAGGACGGAAACGCCGACTATTCCCGTAAAGATATCGATGCATTGGCTGAATTTGCCGCCATCTACGGCGCAAAAGGCCTGGCCTGGCTGAAAGTGGAAGCAGATGGCGTAAAAGGACCAATCGCCAAATTCTTCGCTGAAGACCAGCAGCAATTAGTATCTGCATTGGAAGCGGAAGTGGGCGATTTAATCTTATTCGTCGCAGACAAGAAGGGAATCGTCGCCGATGCACTTGGAGCGCTTCGCAACAAGCTCGGCAAAGAAAGAGGTTTGATCGACCAAAGTAAATTCAACTTCCTTTGGGTAACCGATTGGCCACTATTCGAATATGACGAAGAAGAAGGACGCTACTATGCAGCACACCATCCATTCACGATGCCATTCCGCGAAGACATGGACAAACTGGAATCAGATCCGGCAAGCGTCCGTGCCCAAGCATATGACCTCGTCTTGAACGGCTACGAGCTTGGCGGTGGATCGCTGCGTATTTTCGAACGCGACGTCCAGGAAAAAATGTTCAAAGTGCTTGGTTTCACAGAAGAAGAAGCGAACGCACAATTCGGCTTCCTGATGGATGCTTTCGAATACGGCACGCCTCCGCATGGCGGAATCGCCCTTGGACTCGACCGCATGGTCATGCTGCTTGCAGGCCGCACGAATCTGCGTGACACCATCGCGTTCCCGAAAACCGCAAGCGCAAGCGACCTGCTCGTTGACGCCCCGAGTGCCGTAAGCGACAAGCAACTGGCTGAACTAAGCCTAAGACTGGCCGCCTTAAAGAAATAAAAGTATGGAAAAAATATGAAAAAATACCTAGATGCTTTCTCTTGAAACGGAACAAAGCATTATGATATGATGTTTTCAACAAGTAAGAGTCCTGATGTGTTCGTTCTTTAACCTATAAGTTTTGACCGAACACTTATAGTTACCGGGAGCACTAGTTTCCTGGCCGCGTACATGCCTCCCCTCGAGGAGGACTTACAAACGCGAGGAACCGAGCACCCACCTGCGGAGAGCGGGTTCAAAACAAAGGCGTAAACGGCACAATTGGGACTCTTATACATCACAAAGCAACTCATGTTCATAACATGGGTTTTTTTGTGCGCTCAAAAACGAATAAACAGCCGCAATTCACGAATAAACTCGCCAAACTCACGAATAAACTCGCCAAATTCACGAATAAACTCGCCAAATTCACGAATAAATTCGCCAAATTCACGAATAAATTCGCCAAATTCACGAATAAATTCGCCAAATTCACGAATAAAGTCGCCAAATTCACGAATAAACAGCCGCAATTCGCGAGTAAAACTGCAAAACTCAAGAGAAAAGCCTTTCTACCTACTATTAAAATGCATTTCACTAGTAATAGGACAAATAAAGCACGGAATTTCAGCTTCCTTGGAGGAATATCTACTATCAAAAAAGAAAATAAAGTAGAAGGAGTGATGTATAAATGCGAAAACAATGTGAAAAGCCCATTAAAATGCTTCAGCTGGAGGCTTTGATGACAAGGCTGCCAGCAAATCATCCTAAACAGGAAAAGATACACAATGATTTCAGGAAGATCCGTACAGGGTATAACGGCGAGCGGATTATTGGAAATGAGTTAAATAGTCTTTCGGAAAACTATCACGTTTTACACGATTTGAGATTATGCCACGAAGGAAGCCGTTTTTTTCAAATCGATTACCTTATAATTTCCAAGAATTACTGCCTCATCATTGAAGTGAAAAATTTTGCGGGAATGCTCTATTTTGATCGGACCTACCATCAATTGATTCAGACGAAAGGTGGACATGAACAAGCTTTTCTGGATCCACTCATCCAAGTCGAAGTGCAAAAAACACGGTTAAATAAATGGCTTGCTGTTCATAATTTTCCTCCGCTGCCGATTGAAACACTTGTTGCCAATGCCAACCCGAACACAATCATCAGGACTACCCCCGGTTTTACCCCCATTCTCAAGAAAATCACAGGAAAAGAAATGCTAATCTCCAAAATTCTGGCCTTAAGAGAAAGGTATTCTTCTCGGCACTTAACTCAAAGGCAGCACAATAAGCTATCCAAGACGATCTTGGAAAAAAATACTCCATATTATCCTGATATACTCCAATTGTATCAAGTTGATGAAAAAGATTTGCTCAAAAGCGTTCAATGTCCAGACTGTTCTGCACTCCAAATGCAATATTACTGGGGAAAATGGTCATGCCGCCACTGTTCTTACATCTCCAAAGATGCCCACATCCAAACTCTACGTGATTACGCCCTTCTTATCAATTCCGCCATAACAAATAAACAAGCCCGTCAATTTTTACAGGTGGATTCAATCGATATCATGCAACGACTGCTATCCGCAATGGAATTACCCTACTCTGGTAAACGTAGAAACAGGGTTTATAACCTTGATGGGCTATTACAAAAATAAAGCCACGAGCCCAATTCACGAGTAAGACTCAAACTCACGAATAAATAACCGCAATTCACGAATAAATTCGCCAAACTCACGAATAAAATCCCGAAATTCTCAAGCAAAACCCACCAAACTCACGAGTAATCCGCCAATTTCGTCCAAGAGCGCTGCAGCGGTCACCAAAAAGCTGGAATTATCGTTAAATATCCCCCATTTAAGTAACATTCCATCATATAATTTCGTAAATTATAGTAAGGTTTAAAAATCATAGCCATGGAAGGAAAGTTGTGAGGGCTTTGAGAGACTTATTGAATGCTAAACGGAAAGAGATGCTGCAGCTAGTGGAGCAGCTGGTGAATATCGATAGCGGATCTTATACAAAAAAGGGCATAGATGAAATTGGCTTGATATTGAAGGCGAAATTTGAAGGTTTGGATTTTATCGTGGATATCGTGAAGCAAAAGGATTATGGGAATCAGCTGGTCATTCAGCATCGTGAAGCGGTTCAGCCTCATATTTTGGTTGTCGCGCATATGGATACGGTTTTTCCTGAGGGGACGGCGCTGAAGCGTCCTTTCAAAGTAAAGGGAAATCGGGCTTTTGGGCCTGGTGTGGCTGATATGAAGGCGAGCTTGGTCGAAATATTTTATGCGATCCTTTGCTTGAAACAGACGGGGCAGACAGGCTATAAGCATGTTCAAATCATTTTGAACAGTGATGAGGAGATTGGTTCTCCGTCGTCATCTTCCCTCATAGCTGAAAAGGCGGCGAAAAAGAAGTATGCGTTGGTTCTCGAACCGGCAAGGGTGGATGGGTCTTTGGTCACGGCGAGACGAGGCTGCGGCCAATTCAAGTTAGATATAGCCGGAGTGGCGGCCCATTCGGGGATCGAGCCTGAAAAGGGAAGAAGTGCCATTGAGGAATTGGCGCATAAGATCATTGACTTACATCAATTGAATGATCGGAAGAAGGGGATCAGCGTCAATGTCGGCATGATCGAAGGAGGCTCTGCGGTGAATACCATCGCTTCTCATGCGGCCGGTTTTGTCGATGTACGGATCACGGAAAAAAGGCAGGAAGATGTCATTCTTAAGCAAATGAAAAAAATTTGTGCCAAGTCATACATTCCAGGTACGAAAACGACATTGACCGGGAAAATGGATCGGTCTCCGATGGAAAAGACCGAGAAAACGAATATGCTTTTGGAGACCATTCGCCAAGCGGGGAAGGAGATTGGCATCCATATCACCGATACGGCCACGGGCGGCGGTTCGGATGCTTCCTTTACGGCCGAGTTGGGTATACCGACAGTGGATGGGCTGGGACCGATTGGCGGGAACGCTCACAGTGAAGAAGAATATCTGGAAATACCGAGCCTGGCAGAACGGACTTTGCTGCTGGCGACCGTCATTCAAAAATTATCAAAAATGAACTAGAAAACTAATTCCGATTGGACTGCTCATATTTCGCTTGTCATTAATGATGTTTATGATATATTGTTAATTGGGAAGCTAAATAAGAACAGAATTTATTGGAGTTGAATATATATGCTGCATCAGTTTTCACGTAATGAATTAGCAATTGGCAAGGAAGGCATTGATATACTGAAAAACACGACCGTTGCTGTCCTAGGGGTAGGCGGTGTAGGGTCTTTTTCAGCTGAAGCATTGGCCCGTACCGGAATCGGCCGCATCATTCTAGTGGATAAGGACGATGTCGACATCACCAATGTAAACAGGCAGATTCATGCTCTTTTATCTACAGTCGGCCAACCGAAGGCGGAATTGATGAAAAATCGCATTCAAGACATCAATCCAGACTGCGAAGTGATCGCCCTGAAAATGTTTTATACAGAAGAAACGTTTGAAGAGTTCTTCAGTTATGGCCTCGATTATGTCATTGATGCCTCCGATACGGTGATTTATAAGATGCATGTGATGAAGGAGTGCCTGAAGCGGAATATCAAGGTGATTTCAAGCATGGGGGCCGCTAACAAAATGGACCCGACACGTTTCCAAATTGCCGATATTTCCAAAACGCATACCGATCCCCTTGCGAAGGTCATCCGTACAAGATTGCGTAAAGAGGGCATCACAAAGGGAATTCCGGTTGTATTCTCCGACGAAAGTCCGATCGTCATTCGTGAGGATGTTCGCAAAGAAGTCGGCAATGACGAGGCAAAAATCCGTAAAGCCCAAATGCCGCCGTCCTCGAATGCATTCGTCCCATCCGTAGCTGGGTTGATTGCAGCCAGCTGGGTGATCAATGATCTACTAAAAGAAGTGGACGTCCGACGTGTAAACGATTGATGAGCTTCAAAACTGACTCTAGCAGAGTCAGTTTTTTTTGTGCGTGGAAATAGGAGATATTCCCTTTAAATAACTTTTTTATCCAGATCATATAGACGGGGTCGAAAGAATGAGATAAACTATTTTCAGAATATTATTTTTATTCAGATATTCTATTGATCTGAAAGAACATACCAAACAAGGGGGTTTCAAATGAAGAAGAAGAAGCTAGCAGGAGTGTTTCTATCACTTTCATTGGTTGCTGGGGTGCTCGCAGGTTGCGGCGACTCGAAAACCAGCAGTTCAAGCGGAGGTTCATCCAATTCGGGTGACACGATTAAAATCGGAGCCAACCTTGAGCTGTCAGGAGGTACGGCATCATTCGGCCAATCGGCTGCAGATGGTTTGAAACTGGCCATCGCTGAAATTAATAAAGAGGGCATCGACGGAAAAAAACTGGAAATCGTCAAGGTTGATAATAAATCCGATGCGGCAGAAGCGACAAGCGGCTCGATTAAACTGGTCAGTCAGGACAAGGTAGTGGCTGTGGTCGGTTCGGCTACAAGCACGAACACATTGGCACAGGTTCAGGTCGCGCAGGATAATA